>JAGATO010000100.1 GCA_017621195.1 Bacillota bacterium
ATACGAACTGATCGAAGTGGAATAATGTTTCTTGGAAATGGGAGAGAGATAAATGCAGAAGAACCTACTGGAATATCTGGAACAGACGACCGGACAGCGGCCGGATCATCCGGCCCTGGTGGACGAAACACAGACGCTGACCTTCGGCCAGCTTTTGGAACAGAGCCGCCGCATGGGAACGGCGCTGCTGCGCGGAATGGCGGGTTTGGAAAACGGAGCCTGCGGCAGCGGCTGCCCGATGGCAAACCGTCCGCCAGCAAACCGGCCGGTGGCGGTGATGACCGACCGCAGAGCCTCCAGCATCGCGGGCTTTCTGGCTGCGCTGCAGAGCGGAAACTACTACGTGCCGGTGGATGTGAAGATGCCGCTGGCGCGGATGAAGGAGCTGCTGGGCCGTCTTCAGCCGGCGGGACTTTTGTACTGTGCAGAGGATACGAAGGTGGTGGAAGCCCTGGATGATCTCTGTCCCATGATCGCCATGGAAGAGGCGATGACGGAAGAAGCGGACGACGACTGGCTGGCCCGCCAGCGCCGCAGGGTATTGGACGTGGATCCGGCCTACGTGATCTTCACCTCCGGTTCCACGGGAACGCCCAAAGGAATTGTCGTCTCCCACAAAAGCGTCATCGACTTTGCCGACTGGTATGTGGCGACCTGTGGAATCACAGGAGAGGATGTGCTGGGAAATCAGGCTCCCTTTTACTTCGACCTATCGGGAAAGGACCTGTACAGCATGTTGAAAACCGGGGCCACCATGCACATCCTGCCGAAGAAATTTTTCATGTTTCCCATCCTTTTGATGAAGTATCTGAAGGAGCATGAAATCACCGTTTTGAGCTGGGCTACGGCGGCCTTCCACCTGGTGGCCAATTCCGGCGTCCTGGAAAAGGTCGTTGCGGACAGCATGCGGGTGGTCATTCTGGGCGGCGAGGCGCTGCAGGCCAAGCAGCTGAACCGGTGGCGGCGGGCGCTGCCTCAGGTGCAGTACATTAACCTGTACGGCCCCACCGAGGTGACCATCGACTGCTGCTACTACATCATCGACCGGGAGTTTGAAGATACGGAGACCATCCCCATCGGTGTGGCCTGCGAGAACATGGAGGTCTTTCTGCTGGATGAGGACGGAAAGGAAGTACCGCAGGGCGAGCCGGGAGAAATCTGTGCCCGGGGAAGCGGATTGGCTCAGGGCTATTACGGCGACTGGGAAAAGAGCGATGCGGTCTTTACACAGGATCCCCGCAACCCCTGGTACAGCGACCGGATCTATCACACCGGCGACGTGGCCGTACAGAACGAGGAGGGTCTGTTCGTCTTTTTGGGAAGAAAGGACAACCAGATCAAGCACGGCGGCTACCGTATCGAGCTGGGAGAGATCGAAACGGCCCTGAACAGCCTGGACGACATCGAAGCGGCCTTCTGCTTCTTCGACCCCAAAGAGGACAAGATCCACTGCGTCTACCAGGGAACGCTGGACAACGGCCAGATCGTCAAGGCAATCCAGACCATGGTGCCGCGGTACATGCTGCCCAACATCTTCCATCAGGTGGAGCGGATGCCCTACAACGCCAACGGAAAGATCGACCGGGCCGGATTGAAAAGGAATTATTTAAATGGAACAGATTAAAACGCTGGAACAGCTTTCGCCGCTGATCTTAGCCCAGTTCAAACGGGGAGTCATAGCCAATGCCCCCCTCAGCCCCGCGTCCTTCCAACGGGAGATCCAACGGGGAACGCTGTTCGCTCAGCGGATGGACGGAGGACTGATCCTGCTGCGGCGTCGCGATGGATTCTGGCGCATGAGCTTTTACCTGCAGCCCGACGGAGATGTGACTTCGCTGGAACTGCCGAAACAGACGGTGTTGGAAATTCCCACCCGTCCCAGAGATCAGGCGTTGAAACGGTCGGAAACGCTGTGGGAGGAAACGGGGTTTCGATTGCTGTTTTCCCGTCAGCGCATGGAACTGGCCCGGCGCAGCGACGAGTTTGCGGTTCGATCGGACTGCTGTGTCCGACCGGCGATCTGCGGCGAGGAACCGAAGATTCTGCGCCTGATGGAAGAAAACTACGACCGGCGGACGGCATGCCTCCCCACCGACGACGAGCTTTCGGAGGATGTGGCTGCGGGTCACATATTCCTGGCAGTCACCTGCCCTGAGGGGCAGGTTGCCGGATTTTTGCGGCTGCTGCGGACGAAGCGCATCGCGGAGGTGCGGCAGATTGTAGTATCGGAGCCGTTCCGCGGCCGGGGAATTGCCGGTGCGCTGCTGAATCAGCTGACGCTGGCCGAGGGACAGAAGGGGCATGTCTGGGTGGCGCAGAACAACGTGGCGGCGCTGCGGCTGTACGAAAGCTTCGGATTTGCGAAGGACGAGTGGACCTCCACCGTCTGGATTTACCAGTGAAACAGCGGGACCGGAGAGCGGACCTGCAGACGATAGAAAGGAAATGAACAAATGAGAGAAAAACTGATGGAAATTTTGACGGAAACCTGCCCGGGTGTGGACTTTGAGACCGAAACCGCCCTCATCGACGACGGCCTGCTGGAATCCCTGGACATCGTTACCATCGTGGCGGAGATCATGGATGCCTTTGAGGTGGAACTGAACGTGGAGGATCTGGTTCCGGAGAACTTCAATTCCGTCGATGCTATGCTGGAGCTGATCCAGAGCCTGGCCGAATAAGCCATGAGTTTTACATCGGTTGGTTTTATCGGGTTTCTGGCGGCGGTGGTGGTTCTGTACTACGCGCTGCCGAAGAAGTGTCAGTGGGTCTTTTTATTGGCAGCAAGCTACGGCTTTTACATGGCGGGCGGCGTAAAGACGGTGGTCTATCTGCTGTTCACCACCCTGTCCACCTTCGTGGCAGGACTGTGGCTGGGGCGGCTCAACGCTCGGAAAGACGCGCTGACAGGGCCGGAAAAGAAGGCCCAGGCCCCTGTGTTTAAGAGGAAAAAGCAGATGGTGACAGCCCTGGTGCTGATCGCCAATTTTGGCTTGCTCTTCGCACTGAAATACTGGAACTTCACGGCTTCCGCCGTGTCCGGCGCCACCGGAGGCTCGGTGATCCTGCCGCAGCTGAATCTGCTGATGCCCCTGGGGATCTCGTTTTACATGTTCCAGTCGGTGGGCTACGTTGTGGACTGCTACCGGGGAAAATACAAGCCTCAGCGCAATGTGTTCAAGTATGCGCTGTTCACATCCTTCTTCCCTCAGGTGGTTCAGGGCCCCATCAGCCGCTACGATCAGCTTTCACCCCAGCTGATGGCGGAGCATTCGTTCCATGCCGATCATCTGAAATACGGAATTCAGCTCTGCATGTGGGGCTATTTCAAGAAGCTGGTCATCGCTGACCGGGCTGCCGTCCTGGTGAACACGGTGTTCGGTGATTACACCTCCTACAGCGGCTCCATCATCGCGCTGGCAGTGTTCTTTTATTGCATTCAATTATACTGCGACTTTTCCGGCGGCATCGACGTGACCCGGGGCGCGGCCCAGATGCTGGGTATCGACCTGGCGGAAAACTTTCGGCGGCCGCTGTTTGCCACCAGTCTGGCGGACTACTGGCGCCGTTGGCACATCACTTTAGGGCAGTGGATGCGGGATTACGTGTTCTTTTCTCTGACGCTGTCCAAGCCCATTCTGAAGCTGGGAAAGTGGTCCCGGAAAAAGATCGGCGGTACGCTGGGAAAGGTGATTCCCACGGCCACGGCTACCTTCGTGGTCTATCTGTTCATCGGCATCTGGCACGGGGCCAACTTCCGCTACATTTTCTACGGACTTTGGAACGGTGCCATCATCACCTCGTCTCAGCTGCTGGCCAACACGTATTATCGGTGTCGGATGAAGCTGAAGCTGGCCGATGACAACAGGGGACTTTACGTGTTTCGCATGGTGCGCACCTGGATTCTGGTATTTCTGGGACGGTACATCACCAGAGCGCCCCGGCTGATGGCGGCTTTCTACATGATGTGGGTCACGGTATCGCGGCCGGTGCTGTCCGATCTGTGGAACGGCACGGCTCTGACGCTGGGCATCGCCAGGATGGATTACGTCATCGTCCTGGGAGCCATGGCAATCGTAGTGGCTGCGGAGTTCTTCCAGGAACGGGGAACGGAGATCCGCAAGTGGCTGGAACAGCGGGGATTTCTGGTCCAGTGGCTGGCCATTCTCCTGCCGCTTCTGGTCCTTCTGGTGACGGGAATTCTGCGGGGCGATTACATTTCTTCGGAATTTATCTATAAGCAATTTTAAGGTGGGAGAGCGTATGAAAGAAAAACACAGGATGACATCGGGGCAATGGCTGGTGGCCTTTGTTTTGACGGTGGTGCTTCTGGGCCTGTCGGTTCTGGGGTTCAACTACATCACGGATCCCTTCGGCGCTTTCGGAGACCGATTTTTCCAATGGTGGTCCTACGATGAGACCATGAACCCCCGGGTGGCCAAAATCGAATATCTGGAACAGAATCACGAGCTGTACGATTCGTACATCATCGGCTGTTCTTCCACCAGCTCCTGGCCGGTGGAAGGGTTCAACGAATACTTCGATGCCCGGTTTTACAATATGATCATGTACGGAGCAGATATGCTGGATGTGGAACTGATGAGCAAGTATCTCATCGAGCACTACGAGGTAAAAAATCTGGTAGTCAACATCTACATCAACAACGCGGAGGAGTACAACACCGAATCCGACCCTCTGACCTATAACCTGAACTACAAGGTGGATGGAACGAGCCGGTGGGACTTCTACAAAAAGTATCTGTTCCTCAATCCCAGATACGGTCTGGAAAAGCTGAAAAAGTACAGAAACGACAGCTATCTGCAGGCGGCCCACGACGTGTTTGACGAGGCCACCGGAGCCTATGACAAGAGCCGTCGGGACGTGGAGAACATCAGCGATCTGGAGACGTATTTCACAAAGGCGGAGTACAAGGCTTTCGTGGATTATCCCCAGAGAACGGGCCACATCAACAATCTGGAGCCCTGCATGGAGAGCATGCGGGCCATCAAGGAGGTCTGCGAGGAAAACGGCGTCAACCTGATGGTGGTCTGCCCGCCGGTCTATTATAAGAATCTGGAATATTACACGCAGGAGCAGGTGGCGGCCTTCAACCGCGCCCTGGCAGAGGTGACGGACTACTGGGATTTCACCATGAGCTCCGTCAGCTTTGAACCCCGGTATTTCTACGACAAGACCCACTTCCGCAACTGCGTGGGCGACATGGCCGTGGCAAAGATCTCCGGCGATGATTCCGTCTACGTTCCGGGGGATTTCGGCCATTTCGTGACGGCGGACAATGTGGATCAGGTGTTGGAGACCTACTGGGAAGCAGAACCTCTGGCCGAGGATGAGCTGACGGCTAAAGTGCCCATCCTGATGTACCACCATCTGGCGGAAACGGGAGACGGCGGCGATATCATCAGCGTGGAGGATTTTGAGTCGCACATGGCGACCCTGACCCGGGCAGGATATACGGCGGTGGATTTCGACGATCTGAAGTCCTATGTGGAGCAGGGCGTGGAGCTGCCGGAAAAGCCGGTGGTCATCACCTTCGATGATGGCTACGAAAGCAATCTGACGCTGGCCTATCCCATTTTGAAACGGTACGGAATGAAGGCTACGGTCTTCGCCATCGGCGTATCCATCGGAAAGGACACGTATAAGGACACGGGAGAATCCATGATTCCGCACTTCTCCCTGGAAGAAGCGGCCCTGTGCGCCGATGCCATTACGGTAGGAAGCCACGGCTACAATATCCATGAGGTGGCGGGTCGCGATCCGGAGCCCATCCGCCAGGGCGTTTTACAGAAGGAGTCGGAGACGGAAGAGGAGTACATCCAATTCCTGCGGAACGACTGCGAAGCCATGGATGCGCTGTTTGAAGAAGCGCTGGGGCGGACGCCGCAGGTTCTGGCCTATCCCTTCGGCTGGCACACCACCCTCAGCGATTTGATTTTGAAGGAAGAAGGCATCTGGGCAACGGTGACCTCCGACGTGAAGATCAATATCATCATCAAGGGAATTCCCCAGAGCTTATATGCCATGGGCCGACTGGCCGTCCGCGGTTCTTATACGGCGGATCAGGTGTTGGAGATGCTCAAGACGGGCCAGCGGCCTCAGTAGTCGGGCATTGTTCTGATACAAACAAAACGGAGTCGTTTATCATCTCCGGAAAGGGATGGAAAACGACTCCGTTCGTTACAAGAGAAAGATCAGCGGTTCCGGCCCGTCAGGACGCGGAAGCTTCCGAGGAAGTCCTGGTGGATCACATCCTCCGGGACGAAGTGCATCCGTTGGAACACCAGCTGCATGATGGGCGTCATGCACAGAGCCCCGATGCCGTTGACCACCAGACCGAAGAACATGAGGAGGATTCCAGACACAAGAGATGAACGGGGAGGAAGGAAGTCAAGGAAGTTGCATGCATCCACGGTCAGTCCCACCACCAGAGCGTCCACGATAGTACCGATACCGATCCGTTCTCCGATAAAATAATCGATCAGGATGATCACCACCTTGAGACAGATGGTGATAAAGCCGTAGCTCAGCACGGTGTGGTTGCGGATGCCTAAAAACAAACAGTCCCAGGGCGCTACGCCGATGTTGGCCTGTATGGTGAGATAGACACCGATACCGTACAGGGGCAATCCGGCGGCGGCCCGCAGCGTATTTCCCCCGATTTGTTTCGGGGTTTTATTTTTTTCACTATAATTTACATTCATAATTGGAGAAATCAGTCTTTCTGTTGAAATGATTTGAAAACGTTTCTGTTCGCAGCGCCCCATGTGGCACTGACGTTGATGAAATGGCATCAGCTGTTCTCTAACACCTCGCCGTGGAAGAACACGTATTTCGGTTTTTTCTTCATGACGGAGATATCTTCATCAGGCTTTCCTTCCACCACCACCAGCTCGGCGTTCTTTCCTACCTTGATCGTTCCCTTGGTGTCCGCCAATCCGGCGATTTCGGCGCTGTATTTCGTAGCCTGCAGTAGGATGTCCTTGGGGAGAAAATCGTACCAGATCGTCCGAGCGGTGAATTCCAGACCCGGCTTTTTGGCAAAGTGTTCGTAGTCCGCATCGGAACCGAAGCCCATCTTCAGGCCGGCTCTGTAGGCTTTATTGACGCATTCCCGCTCCATGGCTTCATACATTTTGCACTTTTCAGAAGCGCCATCCAGAAGACCGTTTCCGTCCTCGTCCAAAGAGGTGATGCTGACGGTTCCGGTGGGAATGACGAAGCAGTCGGGACTGTCCTTCAGCATGGCGATGGCCTCGTCGTCGATGAAACAGCAGTGTTCCACTGTGCGGACGCCGCAGCGGATGGCCAGCTTGATGCCCTCGGCTCCGTGGGTATGGGCCATGACGTAGGTGTTTTTCATGGTTGCCACCTGGACGGCAGCCCGCAATTCATCCTCCGTGACGATGGTCTGACCGGGATCGCCGCTCTCGTTGAGAAACGCTCCGGTCACCATGACCTTCACCACGTCGTTTCCGGCTTCCAGCTGCTTTCTGGCCGCTTTGCGGAATTCGTCGGCCCCGTCAGCCACCTCGTACAGGATGGTGTATTCATCGTTTCCGCCTTCCGTGGGCGTGATGGCGTGGCCGGAGGAAATGATGTCGGGAACGTTGACGATTCCTCTGGCGGCGGCTCTGGACAGTCCCTTGGTCACATTGTAGGGACCGCCCGCATCCCGGATAGTGGTATAGCCCTGACGCAGGTATTCCCGGGCGAAGGCATATACGTCAAAGGCGGTGGTCACCGGATCCTTGCGGTCGATGACCGAAAGGTTCAGCTGGGTCAGATACAGGTGGGCGTGGAGATCGAAAAAGCCGGGGAGAAGGGTATTTCCTTCCACGTCGATCACCTGGCCGGAAAACTTCGAAATCTCTCCGGGCGACGTGATGCTGAGAATCGTCCGATCATCGATGACCACGTCGGCGCGGTCGCCATCGTAGCCTTCGGTCAGCTCGGGAATCAGCCTGCAGTTTCTCAATAGTATCATCATCGTAGTTTCTCCTTGTTTCTCCGCAGCACGATCCTGCGCTTCTTTGATGTGGTCGAATGGTGCAGTTAAATGACGAAGCCTCCGTTGACTCCCAGAACCTGACCGGTGATGAAGCCGGCCTCCCGAGCACACAGAAAGCATACGGTTTTGGCGATGTCACCGGGGGTTCCCAGCCGCATCAGCGGCGTGTCTTCGGCCAGCTCCCTCTGGATGTCCGGGGCCACGTTAGCCAGCATGTCGGTCTGAATGACGCCGGGGGCGACGCAGTTGACCCGGACGTTGCTGGGACCTAGCTCCTTGGCCAGAGCCTTGGTCAGGCCGATGACGGCTGCCTTGCTGGCGGAATAGTGAACCTCGCAGCTGGCGCCCACCTGTCCCCACATGGAGGAGATGTTGACGATGGCGCCGTCCTTGTCGGAGATCATGTGAGGAAGGGCCTCCTTACAGCACAGGTACATTCCCTTGCAGTTGGTGTCCATCACCTCGTCCCACTCTTCTTCGCCGATGTCGGTGAAGAGGCCGAAGCGGGAGATTCCGGCGTTGTTGATGAGGATGTGGACGGGGCCGAAGGCGGCGTTGGCCTTTTGAAACATGGCGGCAACCTGCCGGGCCGAACGGACGTCGGCCCGCAGGGCCATGGCATTGACGCCGGCATCGCGAAGCGTCGCTTCCAGTGCCAGCGCCTGGTCTTCGCTTTTATGGTAGCCGATCACGATGGCCGATGCGCCGTTTCTGGCAAATTCCAGCGCGCATTCGGCGCCGATGCCGCGGCTGGCCCCGGTGATCAGGACGGTTTTTCCTCGGAAATCCATGGTGATGCTCCTTTCTTGATTCTTCTCTTTGCGGTGACGCATGCCGCACACCAATCAGAAATATCATAGGCGGCCAAGACACCCCACGGAGGCGGACACCGCGCACAGCGAAACGCGTTCGCATGGCGGGAAGAGTTGTTAGTAACAGTATATCGCGTAGAAGCGGGAAAGAAAAGCCGAAAATCTTAGAAAATGCTCCGTTGAGTGGGGTTGAAAAAGCAGTTGGGCCAGAGTATAATTGAAGCGTATTTGAGGAAATATGAGTGTTTCGCGGCATGGCAGCGGATCGAATCGGTCGGAAACGGCGGCGGTTCGAGGACGCATCCGACGTGCGGCGGAGAATCAAACAGAAAGGATACAGGAAAGGGAAATGTACAAAGAAGCATTAAGACCGGCTTGGGTCGAAGTCAATTTAACGAATCTGGATCACAATATCAAAAATATCAAGGCAAAGGCCAACGGCCATGAACTGATCGGCGTCATCAAGGCTGACGCTTACGGCCACGGTGCCGAAGAAGTGGCCAAGGTGCTGGTGGAAAACGGCGTGAAGATCTTCGCTATCGCCACGCTGCACGAAGCCGTTGCCCTGCGGGAAGCAGGATTTGCCGAACAGGAGATCATCATGCTGGGCCTGACTCCGGATATGTATGCGGACACCATCGTGGAGTACAACATTACTCCTGTGGTCTGCTGCTCCGCCAACGCAGCAGCCATCTCCGCTGCTGCCGAAAAGGCAGGTAAGGTAGTCAAGGGCCTGATCGCCGTAGATACGGGTATGGGCCGCATCGGCTACCAGCCCTACGATCCCGCCGCTATCGAGGACGTTAAGAAGATCGCCCAGCTGTCCAACTTCAAGATCCGTGGCATGTTCTCCCACTTTTCCACGGCGGATGCCCTGGACAAGACCTACACCCACGGTCAGGAAAAGAAGTATGCGGATTTCTACGATGCGCTGACCGCTGCCGGCGTGGAGGTTCCCTTCCGGACTCTGTCCAACAGCGCCGCCATCATGGAAGTTCCCACGGCGTACTACGATGCGGTTCGCCCCGGAATCATCCTGTACGGTCTGTATCCTTCCGATGAAGTGGACAAGAGAGAGCTGGACATCAAGCCCGTCATGTCCGTCAAGGCCAACATCGTTCACTTAAAGGAAGTGGGCGAGGACTTCTCCGTAGGCTACGGCCGCAAGTTCATCTCCAAGCGGCCCAGCAAGATCGCAACGCTGGCTCTGGGCTACGCTGACGGTTATCCCCGTCCCTTCTCCGCTTATGGCCGCGTCATCGTCAACGGCGTCTACGCTCCGCTGGCTGGAAACATCTGCATGGACCAGTGCATGGTGGATGTGACCGATGTTCCCGACGTTAAGGTTGGAGACGAATGCATCATCATCGGTACCGACGGAAAGAACACCATTCTGGCCGACGAGATTGCCAACGCCACCGGAACGATCAACTACGAGATCGCCTGCGCCTTCGGTCAGAGACTGCCCAAGGTCTACGTAAAGTAAGATGATCAAGAGGATGCCGCCGGAGCTGGCGGATCAGGTATTGGCCATCTGGCTGTCCGAAACGGCCAAGGCCCACCCGTTCATTCCCAACGCCTACTGGGCGAAGAACTTCATGAAGGTGAAGACTCGGCTTCTGCCTGCGTCGGAGACGTACGTCTGCGTGGAAGGCGGTCAACTGAAAGGATTTCTCAGCATTCTGGACGGGAATTACATCGGTGCGCTGTTCGTTTCAGAGGAATTTCAGGGCCAGGGCGTAGGAGCCCGCCTGATGGAGCACGTTATGGATCAGTACGACGAGCTGACGCTGGACGTCTATGCGGAAAACACCCGGGCAGTGGAGTTCTACGAGCGCTGCGGCTTTTACCGCGAGGACGAAGGGATCAACGAAGAGACCGATCATCTGGAATATAAAATGTCATGGATTTCCTCCGACATGGAAGAGCTGCTGTTTGGAATGCAGTGCTGAGGGGGAGACGGTGAAGTAAAGAAAGAAAAGAGCCATCGAAGAAAATGTTCGATGGCTTTTTTAATGAAATCGTGTTGTGGCACAGTCGGTGCAGCTGCCGTAGTTCAGTCGTTGGGCTTGGTGTAGAAGCGACCGATCAGCTGATCGGTGCGCACCACGTTGATGAAGGCCTTGGGATCCACGGAACGGGCTGTCCTGGCGATTTCCTTGACCTGGTCCACGGTGACGACGGAGTAGATCATCTTCTGTTCTTCACCGTTGTAGAGGCCGGTTCCGCAAAACAGGGTAGCACCGTGATGCACCGGGACTTTGACGGCTTCGTAAATTTCCTCCGCGTATTTGGAGACGATGAACAGGGTCACCCTCTGGTAGCGGGGATTCAGCATGTGAACCACCTGGGTGGATGTGAACTGGAAGATGATGGAGTACAGGGCCTTATCCCAGCCGAACAGCATACCGGCAATTCCCAGTACACAGACATTTCCGGCAAAGATGTAGTTCCAGGCGTCGATGTTCAACCGCTCCGACAGGGCTACAGCGATGAAGTCGGTACCGCCGGAGGTCGCACGGCCGCGCAGACAGAGAGCAACGCCGGCGCCGTTGATCATACCGCCAAAGATGCAGATCAGAAGGATATCCTGGGTCAGAGGCATAGGCGGGATGGCGTCGGTGAGGAAGCTGGACATACCGATGGCCACACAGGAAAACAGGGTGAACCGCTTTCCGATGTACTTATAGCTGATGATAGCAGGAACGGCGTTCAGAGACAGGTTTACCAGGGTAAACGGAATGTGTATGTTGAAAAACTGGTCGCCGATTCTCTGAATCAGAAAGGTGATTCCGCTGAAACCACCGGGATATAAGCCCCCAGCCGTAACGAAGATTTTATAGTTGACGCCCATGATGATGGAGGCGGCGATGACGCAGGTGAAGCGAAGAATGTCGTCGGCAAGTCTTTTTCCGTCCAGTCTTTCAAAGTTTTCCATGATGCAAAAGCCCCTTTCCTATAGTGTGAGAGTGAAGCAGGCGAACGAAACGAGTTCGGCTCGATCTGCATTTTCTCTATTTTATAAGAATACCTAATTTCTAAGAAAAAAGCAACAGAAAGGGGGAAAGATCACATTCCGATTCGATATCAAAAGAAGGCGCGGCCTAAGGCCGCGCTACAGCTCAGATTCATGGAATGGTGCAGGCGAGTCGGTTGGTTGGCTCAGCGCCAGCATCTGCACCGCCAGCAGCATCGATAGCAGTCACAACTGCGTCTGTACCGACAGAGATTTTCGCAGGAAGAGACTGAACCGGCCACGTAACCGACGATCAAGGGAACTACGAAAGGCATATACATCCCTCCTTCCAGGATCAGTATATGGCCTATGAGGAATAGATGTGTCAACAGTACAGAAAAAACATAACTTTTCTGTGTAACAAAATAATTTTTTCGGACAGAATGGAGCCAATTATGATATAATAAAAAATACTTTCCGCGCAAAGTGCCGGATTTGTTGCACGAGGCGCATGAATGAAAGATGAACAGCAGCGATGGCCTATCCATGTGGATGAGAAAGGAAAGCAGCTTCATGAAAAACGTGCTCCTGACAATCGCATACGACGGCACAGGCTTTTCCGGCTGGCAGCGCCAGCCCCAGCGGCGGACGGTGCAGGGAGAAGTGGAGCGCGTTTTGTCGATCCTCTGTCGTCAACCCATCACGGTCAACGGAACCAGCCGCACCGACGCGGGGGTTCACGCTCTGGACCAGCACTGCAACTTCTGCGCCGACTTCGGGATTCCCGTGGAGCGGATTCCTCTGGCGGCCAACCACCTGTTCCTGTCTGGCAGTCATCGGCCCGGAGCGGTCAGCGATGTGCGCATTTTGGAGGCCCGGGAGGTTCCGCCGGAATTTCACGCCCGGTTCAACAGCCGCGGAAAGCGGTACATCTACAAAATCCGCAACGCGGCGGAGCCCGACATGTTTCAGCGGAACACCTGCTACCAGATTGAGAAGCCGCTGGATCACGACGCCATGCATCGGGCGGGACAGACCATCGTGGGAGAACACGACTTCCGCTGCTTTATGGCTGCCGGAAGCCAGGTGGGCGAAGATACGGTGCGGACGGTCTACGACCTGTCGGTCACTCGGGACGGCGACTGGATCACCCTGTCCGTCAGCGGAAATGGATTCCTCTACAACATGGTTCGCATCATCACCGGAACGCTGGTGGAGGTAGGACTGGGGCAGAGACCTCAGGAGTCCGTGGCTTCGGCAATCAAAGAGCGGCGCAGGGCATTGGCCGGACATACGGCACCGCCTCAGGGACTGTATCTGGCAAAGGTGTTTTACGACGAAGCAGAGCTACAAGGTTCGAACAACGAAAGGAAATGATATACCATGAAAATCAAAGACTTATTTGAACAGAAAAAAACGATCTTCTCTCTGGAGATCTTCCCTCCCAAGTACACGGCTCCCGTGGAGAGCATCTTTGAGACGCTGGACGGTCTGAAGGGCGTGGAACCGGATTATATCAGTGTTACCTACGGTGCCGGCGGCAAAGCCAAGGACCGGACCGTGGAAATCGCGGAGAAGATCAAGAAGGATTACGGCATCGAAAGCATGGCTCACCTGTCCTGCATCTCCTCTACCAAGGAAGAAGTGGCAGCTCAGATTCGGCAGCTGAAGGAACGGGGCATCGAGAACGTTCTGGCGCTGCGGGGCGACATTCCGGAGGATCCGGATTTCGGCTTCCCCACACCGCTGCACTATGAGCACGCTTCCGACCTGGTCAAGGAACTGAAGAAGGACGGAAGCTTCTCCATCGGCGCCGCCTGCTATCCGGAGTGCCATCTGGACTGTGTGGATCTGAAGACTGACATCAAGAATCTGAAATATAAGGTGGACTGCGGCGTGGACTTCCTGGTGAGCCAGCTGTTCTTCGACAACGAAGAATTCTTTGAGTTCATGGAAAAGCTGGATATCGCCGAAATCAACGTTCCCGTGGAAGCCGGAATCATGCCGGTAATGAACCGGAACCAGATTCTGCGTATGTGCAGACTGTCCGGCTGTAAGGTTCCCAAGAAGCTGCAGAGAATGCTGGATCGCTATGGCGATGATCCCGCTTCCATGCTGGAAGCCGGTGAAGCTTATGCTACCGAACAGATCAGTGACCTGCTGACCGGCGGCATCCACGGCATCCACCTGTACAGCATGAATCGGCCGGATGTTGCCAAGCGCATCTTCAACAATCTGCAGAGCATCCGCAGACTGCAGAAATAAGCCATGGCTGAGTGGTGTTGAATAACCGCAGCGTCTTCCTCTTAACACGAAAGCGTCAGGGGAAGATGCTTTTTTGTATCCTCCACCGCGTTGCTGAGGATCGCCGAAAGCACCTGTCGAAAGCCGTTGGTTTCGCAGTCTGCAGTTGTAATATCCTGCATCTTTATGGTATAATCAATTATTCGGGAGGTATAACAAAATGAGCATCAGACAACTGTTGGGAAAGCGAGTCATCATCTGCGACGGAGCTACGGGAACGATGATCCAGAAATCCGGGATCCCCGTGGAAACCCATCCGGAGATGCTGAACTTCACACACCCGGAAGGAATTAAGAATATATACAAGCAGTATTACGAGGCCGGAAGCGATTTCGTATCCACCAACACCTTCGGCGCCAATGCGTTTAAGATGGAAAGCTGCGGACATACCGTGGAGGAGATCGTGACTCAGGCCGTGACCATCGCCCAAGAAGCCGCGGCGGAAATGGAGGACAAGCTGGGACGGCCCTGCTACGTGGCTCTGGACATCGCACCCATCGGTCGGCTGATGGAGCCTGCCGGTGACATGACCTTTGACGAAGCCGTGGAGCTGTTCCGCCAACAGGTGGAGGCCGGAGTCAAGGCCGGAGCGGATCTGATCGTCTGCGAAACCTTCACCGACGTCTACGAGCTGAAGGCCGCCACCATCGCCGTTCGCGAGACCACAGATCTGCCCCTGTTCTGCTCCGTTACCTTCCAGGAGGACGGAAGAACGCTGATGGGTACCGATCCTGAAACCATGGTGTACTACCTGCAGGATCTGGGCATGGACGCCTTGGGCGTCAACTGCTCCTTAGGTCCGAAGCAGATGGTTCCCATCGCCGAAAAAGTGCTGGCCACCTGTAAACTGCCGGTGCTGATTCGAC
>JAGATO010000008.1 GCA_017621195.1 Bacillota bacterium
CGAACGGAAACCTCGCTGATCCAGACCATCGGGCGGGCGGCGCGAAACGCCGACGGCCGGGTCATCATGTATGCCGACGTAATCAGCGACGCCATGCGGGCTGCCATCGACGAGACGGCCCGACGCCGGGAAATTCAGCAGCGATACAACGACGAACACGGTATCACGCCGCAGACCATCAAAAAATCCATCCGCGCCGTCATCGAAGCCACCAGGGTGGCCGAGGACGAAGGCACCTACGAGGGAAAGAGCCCGTCGGAGCTGACGAAGAAGGAACTGATGGAGTACGTGAAGAAGCTGGAAAAGGAAATGAAAGAAGCGGCCAAGGATCTGCAGTTCGAACGGGCAGCACAGCTGCGCGACCTGGTATTCGAATACAGAGCCCGCTTATAGGTGAGATAGATGCAGAATTTAACGAAAGATATTGTAATTAAGGGGGCCAGGGAACACAACCTGAAGAACATCGACGTGGTGATTCCCCGGGATAAAATGGTGGTTCTCACCGGGCTTTCCGGTTCGGGAAAGTCCTCACTGGCCTTCGATACCATCTATGCAGAGGGACAGCGGCGCTACATGGAGAGCCTGTCCTCCTACGCAAGACAGTTTTTGGGCCAGATGGACAAGCCGGACGTGGAACACATTGAAGGGCTGTCTCCGGCCATTTCCATCGACCAGAAGACCACCAGCAAAAATCCCCGTTCCACCGTGGGTACGGTGACGGAGATCCACGATTACCTGCGATTGATGTACGCCCGTATCGGCGTTCCGCACTGCCCCGTCTGCGGTCGGGAGATTTCCAGTCAGAGCGTGGATCAGATCGTCAATCACCTGATGGATCAGGGAGAAGGCGCCCGACTGACCATCATGGGCCCGGTGGTTCGCCAGAGAAAGGGCGAACACGAAAAGATCCTGGAGAGAATC
This sequence comes from Bacillota bacterium, assembly GCA_017621195.1. Classification (GTDB taxonomy): domain Bacteria; phylum Bacillota; class Clostridia; order Peptostreptococcales; family Anaerovoracaceae; genus RGIG446. The sequence continues at coordinate 922 of JAGATO010000008.1, forward strand.
CGGAAGGAAGGGTTCACCCGCGTTCGGGTGGACGGTGAAATCCGCGACTTGAACGAAGAAGAGATCAAGCTGGAAAAGACATTCAAACACACCATCGAAGTGGTGGTGGATCGAATCATCGTGAAACCGGGCGTGGAAAGCCGTCTGTCGGAAGCTGTGGAGTTAGCCACGGAGCAGGGAGAAGGGCTGATCGTGGTCACCGTGCAGAAGAAGGATGCGGAGGGAAATGCCCAGAAGCCGGAGGATGTGATCTTCAGCACGAAACTGGGCTGCCCCGATCACGGCGTCAGCATCACCGAACTGGAACCCCGCATGTTCTCCTTCAACAACCCCTACGGAGCCTGCCCGGAATGCAACGGCCTGGGATTTATCCAGAAGCTGGATCCCAATCTGATCATCGAAAATCAGGAGATTTCCATCCTGGACGGCGCTCTGTCCAACATCTTCGCTTCCATGATCGACTACGCCAGCTTTTATCGTCAGATGATCGAAGCCCTGGCCCGGGATCACGGCGTGGATCTCCATACGCCCTACAAGGATCTGCCGGAGACCTTCAAGCAGGAGCTGCTGTACGGTACCGGCGACCGGAAGCTGGTCTACGAATACGTCAGCCGCAGCGGCGGACGATCCGCCCGGAACCATCCCTTCGAAGGAGTGATCCGGAACCTGGAACGCCGCTACGAAGAGACCACCTCCGATTATTTCAAAGACAAGATCACAAAATACATGAGCTATACGCCGTGTCACGCTTGCGGCGGAAAGCGCCTGCGGCCCGAGATTCTGGCAGTCACCGTGGGAGGAAAGAACATCGCGGAATTCTCCGATATGTCCATTCATCAGGCGCTGCAGTTCATCGACGGTCTGAAGCTGTCCAAGCGGGATGAGACCATTGCCCGGCCCATCCTGAAGGAGATCCGATCGCGCCTCACCTTCCTTGTGGACGTGGGACTGGATTACCTGACGCTGTCCCGTTCGGCGGGAACGCTGTCCGGCGGCGAATCCCAGCGGATTCGCCTTGCCACCCAGATCGGCTCCAGCCTGGTGGGCGTGTTGTACATTCTGGACGAGCCCAGCATCGGCCTTCACCAGAAGGACAACGAGAAGCTGCTGGCAACGCTGCGGAACCTGACCGACATCGGGAATACTCTGATCGTGGTGGAGCACGACGAGGATACCATGTACGCCGCGGATTACATCGTGGACATCGGCCCGGGAGCCGGAGTTCATGGCGGTGAAATGGTCTGCGCCGGAACCATCGAAGATATCAAGAACTGCCCCAGGTCCATCACCGGACAGTATCTCAGCGGCGCCAGATCCATTCCCATCCCAGCGGTACGGCGGCCGGGAAACGGCTTGTCCATCACGGTGCGGGGAGCTGCGGAGAACAACTTGCAGAACGTGGACGTGGAATTTCCTCTGGGGAAATTCATCTGCGTCACCGGCGTGTCCGGCTCCGGAAAGAGCAGCTTAGTCAACCAGATCCTCTACAAGGGGCTGGCGGAGAAGATCCATCGGGCTCACGAGCACCCCGGAAAGCATTCTGCCATCGAGGGCATCGAGAACGTGGACAAGGTGATCGACATCGACCAGTCGCCCATCGGGCGGACGCCCCGGTCCAATCCGGCTACCTATACCGGCGTCTTTACTCAGATCCGCGATCTGTTCGCTCAGTTGCCGGAGGCAAAGCTGCGAGGCTACGGAAAGGGACGGTTCAGCTTCAACGTGAAGGGCGGACGGTGTGAAGCCTGCTCCGGCGACGGTATCATTAAGATCGAAATGCACTTCCTGTCCGACGTGTACGTTCCCTGCGAGGTCTGCGGCGGAAAGCGCTACAACCGTGAAACTCTGGAAGTAAAATATAAAGGAAAGAGCATCTTCGACGTTCTGGATATGAACGTGTCCGAAGCGCTGGAGTTCTTCTCCAATATTCCGGCTATCACCCGTCAGCTGGAAACGCTGGAGGAAGTGGGACTGGGCTACATTAAATTGGGCCAGCCCTCTACCCAGCTGTCCGGCGGTGAAGCCCAGCGCATCAAGCTGGCTTCGGAGCTGTCGCGGCGCAGCACGGGAAAGACCATCTACATTCTGGACGAGCCTACCACGGGCCTTCACTTCGCCGATGTGGACCGGTTGATTTCCGTCTTGAATCAGCTGGTGGACGCCGGAAATACAGTGGTGGTCATCGAGCACAATCTGGACGTGATCAAGACGGCCGACTGGATCATCGACCTGGGCCCCGACGGTGGAAACCGCGGCGGCCAGATTGTTGCCGTAGGAACTCCGGAAGAGGTTGCGCAGGTGGAAGGTTCCTACACGGGGCAGTTCCTGAAGCGGATTTTTGATAAAATCGTAAAATAATGACAAAACAAGGAAAGTGGAACCAATATCCACTTTCTTTTTTGCGAAAGAAATGATATAATACAATTCGCGAAATAGAAGAAGGACAATTTGAAAAGCAGAGAGAAAGTTCAGCGCGAAATTGTAAGAAGAAAGAACGAAATAGAAAAAGGAAAAAGAATAGAAAAGGAATAGAGAAGGGGGAATGTTTATGAAGGGTATGGAATGGAAAATCAATGGAAAGAAGCTGGGAATGGACATCGCGTCGGATATCATCGGCAGCCTGCTGATGGGCGCCGGTATCTATATCTTCGCGGCCGGTTCGAACTTCGCCACAGGCGGCATATCAGGTATTGCGCTGATGCTGAACTATCTGTTCGGGATTCCTATGGGTGCATTTTCGCTGTTGATGAACGTGCCGCTGATCCTGATCAGTTACCGCATTCTGGGAAGGACGTTTCTGCTGTATACGCTGCGGACGCTGATCATCCAGGCGCTGATCTTCGATAACATCTGCGTTATGTTTCCTGTATATGAGGGAGAACCGTTGCTGGCGGCACTGTACACCGGTGTTCTCATGGGTGCCGGTCTGGCGGTGATCTACATCCGGGATTCTTCCACGGGCGGTTCCGATCTGGTCATCATGAGTATCCACAAGCTGAAGCCTCACATGTCTTTAGGCAGTATTTCGCTGATGATCGACGGATGCATTATCCTGTGTGGCATCTTCGTGTTCGGAAACATCGATGCCGTACTGTACGGTGTCATCGCTTCTACCTGCTGTACCATCGTCATGGATAAAATTGTAGCAGGTACCGGATCTGGAAAGATCGACATGGTGATCTGCGACGACGGAATGAAGGTAGCTGAGGCCATCTCCAACGAGACGGAACGCGGTTCCACCATGATCAAGGCCATGGGACCCTATACGGGGAAGGACAGGGACGTCATCATCTGCGCCTGCTCCAAACGTGAAATTTTCAAGGTGCGCCACGCAGCCTATGCGGTGGATCCCGGTGCGCTGATCATGGTCCTGCGCTATGACGAAACCTTCGGCTACGGTTTTTCGCGGCCGGAGCTAAAGGCGGCCCAGTTGATCGTGGATCAGAAGGAGGCCGAGACCCAGGAAGCGCTGGAACTGGCAAAAGCTATGCTGGAAGAGAAAAATTCCGAAGAAAAATAGAAAATCCCTTAGAAAAAATATACCATTCTCTTAAAATGGTATATTTTTTTATGGAAAATGAATCAATCGAGAAAATTTTAAAGAAAGAGGGTTCCCTTTCCATGAAAATAGTGATACAATAGATGCAATATCTGTAGTGACTGCTGTCTTGACACTAAGAGAAAGGAAGCATTAAGAGAAATGGAACAGAAGAATATGACCATGCTCACAGACTTTTACGAATTGACCATGGCCAACGGTTACTTTGAACAGGGGATGGAGCATGAGATCGCATATTTCGATGTATTCTTCCGCAAAGTTCCCGATGGTGGCGGCTTCGCCATTGCCGCAGGTCTGGAGCAGGTGATCGAATATCTGCAGAATCTGAAATTTTCCGACGAAGATATCGAATATCTCCGCAGCAAGAAGTGTTTCAGCGAACGCTTTCTGGAGTATTTGCGGAATTTTAAATTTGAGTGTGACGTCTGGGCGATTCCCGAAGGAACGCCGGTCTTCCCCAACGAGCCTCTGTTGACCGTTCGCGGTCCCGTGATTCAGGCCCAGTTCATCGAAACCATGGTCCTGCTGATCATCAACCACCAGAGCCTGATTGCCACCAAGTCCAACCGCATCGTCCGCGCTGCCGAAGACCGTGCCATCATGGAATTCGGATCTCGCCGGGCCCACGGTACGGCGGCTGCCATCATCGGCGCCAGAGCGGCCTACGTGGGCGGCTGCGTCGGTACCGCATGCACCATCACCGATGAAATCTACGGGATTCCCGCTCTGGGAACCATGGCCCACAGTTGGGTTCAGTCCTTCGACGACGAATACGAAGCCTTTGCCAAGTATGCGGAGCTTTACCCCGATAACTGCACGCTGCTGGTGGATACCTACAACGTGCTGAAGTCCGGTGTTCCCAATGCTATTCGCATCTTCGACGAGTACAAGCCCTCCAAGAAGGGAATCCGCATCGACAGCGGCGACATCACGTATCTGAGCAAGAAGGCCAGAAAGATGCTGGATGACGCCGGTCATCCGGACTGCAAGATCGTGGCTTCCAATTCCTTCGACGAATACCTGATCCGAGATGTAATTCAGCAGGGCGCAAAGATCGACAGCTTCGGCGTAGGTGAGCGGCTGATCACCTCCAGAAGCACTCCGGTGTTTGGCGGCGTCTACAAGATGGTTGCCATGGAACGCGACGGAAAGATCATTCCCAAGATCAAGATCAGCGAGAACGTGGAAAAGATCACCAACCCCGGCTTCAAGAAGGTATACCGCCTGTACGACGACGAATCGCATCAGCCGTTTGCCGACCTGATCACGCTGGAACACGAATCGGCTCCCAGCGAAGACGGATACGAGATCTTCAGCCCCAGGGCCACATGGAAGCGGAAGAGACTGTACAACTATTACGCCAAGGAGCTGCAGGTGAAGATCTTCGAACACGGCAAGCTGGTCTACGACATCCCTTCCGTTCACGACGTAAGAAAGTACTGTCTGGAACATGTGGACAACCTGTGGGAAGAAATGAAGCGTTTTGAAAATCCTCACACCTACTATGTGGACCTGTCCAAGGAGCTGTACGAGCTGAAGATGAATCTGTTGGAACAGCGGGGAGAAAAATAAAATCAAAAATCGCTGAGTCGTGTGACCGCGGCATTAAGCCGTCGGTTGCGGGGCTTCAGCGATTTTTTAATGCGTTCGAAAGCGCGATGGCGCCCGCCGCGCCACAATTAAAGACGAAAGGCCGTTTTCCATGGAAAGGCCATTTCTCAGCCATTTCTCATAAGAAGAACTTTGCATTGAAGGCCCATTTGTAGTAGGATAAGGGAGAAAGGAACAGCGAAGGAGGACACAGCCATGAAAGAAACAGGTAAGTTTGCCAGCAGCAACGGCGTTAATACTATACAATACTACGTATACCATCCGGAGACGGAGCCTTCGGTCAAACCGCGGGCCATCCTTCAGATCAGCCACGGAATGTGCGAGTTTATCGAGCGCTATGAAAATTTCGCGGAATTTCTCAATCAGCAGGGAATCCTGGTCTGCGGCAACGACCATCTGGGGCACGGCGCCTCGGTGGATTCGCCGGAGGATTACGGCTTCTTTGCCGAAAAGGACGGATGGAAGTGCATGGTGAAAGATCTGCACCGGCTGACGTGGTTCATGAAGAAAAAATACCCGAAGACACCGTACTTTCTGCTGGGGCACAGCATGGGGTCGTTCCTGGCACGAGCCTATCTGAGTGCCTATCCCGACGAACTGGACGGCGTGCTGATCGTGGGAACCAGCGGTTCCAATCCTGTGATGCCCGCGGCTCTGCCCGTGACGAAATCCGCCATCGTGGTCAAGGGAAAACGGTATCGCAGCCAGGCCATCAACGACATCGCCTTCGGAACGTACAACGTGAAGTTCCGGCCCAGGCGCACGGAGCACGACTGGCTCACTCGGGACGAAGACACGGTGGATACCTTCGAAGCCGATCCGCGGTGTACCTTCATCTTTACGCTGCAGGGATTTCTCGACCTGTTTTCCACGCTGAAATTCATATCGGACAAACGCTGGCCGGGAACGGTGTCCAAGGAGCTTCCCATCCTGCTGCTGTCCGGACAGATGGATCCGGTGGGGCAGTACGGAAAGGGCGTTCAGGAGGTCTACGACCGGCTGAAGGCGGCCGGTATAAAGGATCTGGGAATCAAACTGTACGAGGGATGCCGCCACGAGATATTAAACGAAACCAATAAAGAAACCGTGTACCGGGACATCCTGGAGTGGATCAATCAACATATCGATCAGTAGTCCACACATCCGTCACAGAGCGGATGAGGAACAGGAGAACGAACGAGGATAGGGAAATGTACAAAAAGATCGTAAAACAACTGGAAAAACAAATGGTGGATCGGATGGGAGCCAGACCTTTTCTCAAACAGACCGGTCTCAATAAAAAGGAAGCCCAGGCGCTGGTGAAAGAACACGTCGGTGCAGCGGCCATCTCCGAGCTGGTCATGGGAGGAAACTACAGCGGAAGCCGCATTCTGGAGATGTGCCGACCGCTGATGGAAGCACTGTGTGCATCGGAGCCGGAGGTCGGATGGGAGAAATTTGCCTACGATATGTGTGTCGATGAATTGTTTCCGGGAAGCCTGCAGATCGATCAGCAAAGCGAAGAAAAGACGGCGGCCCGCTGCTATCTGGAAGTGGTGGGAGCCGTTTTGGACCTGCTGCCCGCCATTCGGGCGGTGGATCCGGGATATTACTTCGAATTTGCCACGGCGGAAGAGCTGAAGGACAGCGCCTGTGCCGGGGAGTATCGAACGTTTTTGGAATGGTTCCGCCGGGAAAAGATCTACGAGATGATGTGGCTGGGAGCGGAGACCACCAATTTCGACTCTCTCGGCCACGTTGCCGGTGTCCACAGGATTGCCATGCACGCAGCAAGACAGCTGCATCAGGTGGGCGTACCGGTGGATTTGGGGCTGATCTCCGGCGCGGCTGCGGGTCACGACATCGGCAAGTATGGATGCCACGGCGAGGAAGTGAAGCGGATTCCCTATCTCCACTATTACTATACCGATCAGTGGTTCAAGCGCCATCGCATGATCAATATCGGTCACATCGCCGCCAACCATTCCACCTGGGATCTGGAGCTGGAAAACCTGTCGGTGGAGAACCTTCTGCTGATCTACGCCGATTTCCGGGTCAAGAGCACCGGAAGGGATGATGCGGGGAAGGAGATCATCCAGTATTTCAGCCTGGCTGACGCCTTCGACGTGATCCTGAACAAGCTGGACAATGTGGATACGGCGAAGGAAAACAGATACCGCAAGGTCTACGCCAAGCTGAAGGACTTCGAGGATTACATGATCGATCTGGGCGTGGACACGGATCTGTCCGCCACCCGCCCGAAACAGACGGAGCACAAAGATCCGGCCATTCTGTCCTCTCAGGAAACCGTCCAGAAGCTGAAATACATGGCGGTGGACCACAATATCGGGCTGATGCACGTCCTGCAGAGCGACGTGTCCTTCGCCACGGTTCAGGAAGCGGCCCGCAGCGAGAAGAACTGGAAGAACAGCCGGGCTTACATCAGCGTTTTTGAGGAATACTTCACCTATATGACCCGCCGACAGAAAGCCCTGACGCTGAATTTCCTGTATGAACAGCTGATGCACAAAGAGGGGGACATTCGCCGTCAGGCGGCGGCCCTCATGGGAAAGATCATCGTCAACTTCGACGAGGAATACAGAAAGGAGCTGCCCAAGAGCGCGACGAAAAAGGCGGAGGGCGAGCAGGGAGGCGGCCCCAAGCTGTGGGATAAATTCTTGGGAATGATGCTGGTACCGGATCACAAGGTCATCGAAAAGCATCGGCGCTGGGTGGGTTTTGCCCTGAAGATCGTGGTGGAAACCGTTCTGTCCCAGTGCAAGGCCCAGGAGCGGGAGCTGTATCTGCAGAAGCTGCTGGACCGCTACCAGTCCTCGGATCACGATGACATCACGGCTTTCACCATGCTGGATACCATGCTGGCCATCCCTCTGGCTACGCTGGAACGAAAGGAGCGCAAAAAGCTGCTGACCTTTGCCTGCGACCTGAGCTGCCGCGCCTCCATCGAAATCCGGGCCGGTGTGCTGCGCTATTTCCAGTACTTCATGAACCAGGGATTGCCGGAACCCAGGGAAAAGCAGCGGATGATCGGAGCGTTGCGCACCATGAGGGTGGACGACGACATTGCCCTGAGTTACCTGAGAGATCAGCTGCTCAGCGGCGGAAAGGAAAGCCGGCTGTGGAACAGCGAGGCCACGCAGGACATAGTGTCAGATATCTTCCTGAAGAACATGAAGATCGCTACGCCCTGGACCATCAAAGAAATCAACATCCGGATGATGCTGGATTATCTCAATGAGGATCCTTCGGCCAACGCGCTGCAGGTGGCGGCCCACCTGTCCAATCTGCTGAAGGTCAGCGAGCGCATCACGGTTCGCCACACGGCGGGAAGAGCTCTGCTACAGACGGCGCCGCTTCTGACCAAGGATCAGCGAAACGAGATCGCCATCGAGTTGAATAAGGGCCTGGAAACGGGAGAGTACGAATTTTCCAAGTACATTCCCGAATATCTGGGCCAGTTCGTCCTGTGGCTCCATCCCCTGGAGCTGGACGAATTCCTGCGGGATTTGAAGAAGTTCCTGGTCAGCGTCAACGACCGGGTGGTCTGCGTTGCTCTGGATACGCTGGGCGTCATGCTGAAATACTACAGTCAGTATCGGGAACGGTTTGCGGACATGGAGAGTGTACAGGCCAGTGACGAACGGGCCGAAACCATGATCGGCCTGCTTCTGGGCGGTCTGGCAAACTACCGCCAGTCCGTAAGTCAGGAGGCGTTTTTGGTCATCGGTCAGGAGCTGTTTGCCGATCCCAACCTGTCGGAAGCGGAAAAGAAGGAGCTGTTCCGTCTGACCTATAAGAAGATCGTCACTACCGTTCCGGATCAGGAGAAGGATCAGCTGGCGCTCTTCAACAACGCGGCATCCCTGAACCACATCTACCGGTTCATCAACGACTACCTGTTCAGCCACGGTACGTTCCAGATCTCCGAGCCAGATAAGGTTGCCTTCTTCCCCGGCACCTTCGACCCCTTCTCTTTGGGGCACAAGGGCATCGCCACGGCGCTGCGTGACATGGGCTTCATCGTCTACCTGGCTCTGGACGAATTCTCCTGGTCCAAGAAGACTCAGCCGCGGATGATCCGCCGCCGGATCATGGAGATGAGCGTGGCCAACGAAGAAAACATCTACATTTTCCCCGACGATCTGCCGGTGAACATCGCTAACCCGGAGGACCTGAGAAAGCTGCAGGAGCTTTTCCCCGGGAAGGAGATGTACCTTGCGGTGGGAGCCGACGTGGTGAAAAACGCATCGTCCTACAAGGCACAGCCCGCTCCCTGGTCGGTGCAGACCATGAATCACGTGATCTTCCAGCGGTTCGGCATGGAGCTGGACTACGAGAGCATCATCTCGGGAAAGATGATGCTGCTGAACCTTCCGGAGGAACTGATGGATATCAGCTCCACCCGGATCCGCGATAACGTGGACCGAAACCGGGACATCTCCAATCTGGTGGACCCGGTGGTTCAGAATTACATCTACGAAAACAACCTGTACCTGCGCGAGCCGGAATTCAAGCCTGTTCTGGAGGGCAGAGCCATTCGCCTGGAGGTTCATCCGGTCTGCGACGATTCCATGAAGGAACTGTTGAAGGATCACGTGGCTGCGCAGTACGGCATCAAAGATGGAATGGCTGCCGTTTTGGAAGAGTGTGGAGCCGTCCTGCTCTGGGATAACCGGGAAGGAAAGCGGCTCGCGGGAGCGGCCGTCTTCCGCAGTCTGGCCACCTCTCAGCTGTACGGCGAGTTCAAAAATACCGGCGTGGTGGATTACATCCGGGAGCACACTTCCGGAAAGATCGTCCTCCTGCATGGCGTGGTCACCTTCGGAAAGTCCGACATCGGCGACCGGGCCCAGCTGCTTCTGTCGGAGGCCATCGCCTACGCACTGTCCATGGACTTCACCTACTGCGTCTACAGCCCGCGGCTTCACGCTGTGGACAGCAAGGTGGAGGAGCTGCTGCAGCGCCAGGGCTTCGTTCCTCTGGCCGAGGCATCGCCGGCAAGGCCGGTGTTTGCCGTAGATATGAAGCATCCGGTGGTGGTGTTCAAGAACATCGCCACGTCGCTGAAGGCGCCGTTCAACGAAGCGCCTCAGGTGGTGAAGGCCATCGACCAGGCTCACCACCGGCTGCAGAGGGCCATGACCCAGCTGTATCCGGGAAATCTGGTCCTGTCCTTCAACGCTTCGGTGATGCACAACCGGCTGGTGGAACTGATCACCAAAGCTAACAATGTGCCCAGCGAACCGCTGACGGTGCGGAAACTGGGAGAGAGCATGTGCGTTCCCTTCGGTAAGATCCTGCGGGGCGTGGCCGTCCCCAATACGGTGACCAAGACGCTGCATACGGAAAAGGTGATGGCTCCCGATCTGAAGCGCTTCGTCATCACTCACTATCCCAATTACTCGCCGCTGGCCAATCAGGTGCGGACGCTGCGATCCTTCCGGCGGAAGGTGATCCTGGTGGACGACCTGCTGCACAAGGGCTACCGCATGAGGGAACTGGATCCGCTGTTCAAGGCGGAGGAGCTGCCCATCGACCGCATCGTGGTGGGACTGTTGTCCGGCCGTGGAAAGGACCTGATGGATATTCAGAACCGAAAGGTGGAAAGCGTGTACTACCTGCCCAACCTGAAGGCCTGGTTCGTGGAATCCTCCATCTATCCTTTTATCGGCGGCGACACGGTGGATCGACCGGTGAAGATGAGGGCTAACCTGCTGAATTCCGCCAACCTGATCCTTCCTTACGCCATTCCCAGCTTCGTGGGTGATGCGCCTAAGGCGGCGGTCTACAATCTGTCTAAAACCTGTCTGGAAAACGCCAGAGACCTGCTGGAAGCGCTGGAACGGGAGTATCAGGAGCGGTTTGAGCGCAAGCTGACGCTGAACCGGCTCAGCGAGGTGGTCATCTCCCCCTGCTGTACCGACTGGGGCGACTGCCTGGTCTACGATTATCATCTGGCTCCCTCGTCCTACGTGAAGGACGACCTGGAGCGGTTGGTACGTCTGGAAGGACTGTTGAGAGGATGAGAACGATGAAATACTATGAAATCAATCGCGGCACCGGGGCGGCAAAGGCCTGCTTCGCGGCCACCCATGAGGGACAGCTGACGGGAGAAGAGGGTCTGTTCTGGCTGTCATCGGAAAAGCTGACGGAAGGCGGAAGGAAGCTCCTTCCCGAGCCGATGCTCTGCGTCAATACCGCCTACGGAACGGCGGAGGAAATAGAGCAGCGGCTGCAGGCCATGGCTCCGCTCTCCCGGAAGCGCCGGGTCCACATTCTGGCCCTGGGTGACGTGGGGGCCACGGTCCTTCTGGGGCTGAAGCTCCTGGGAGGCGACTGCATCCATACTATCGGCATCTGCGACATCAACGAGGCCGTGGTGAAGCGGTACGAATGCGAGATGAACCAGATGGCCTGGCCCATGGGGTACGACGCCATGCCGACGGTGGAAATCGTCACGCCGGACCGCTTGTTCGACTGCGATGCTTTCGTGTTCTGCGCTTCCAAGGCCGTACCGCCGGTGGGACAGGAGGGTGTGGATGTGCGCATGGTGCAGCTGGAGGAAAACCGGAAGATCGTGGGCCGATTTGCCGAACAGGCGGCGGAACGGGAGTTTCGCGGCATGTTCTGCGTAGTCAGCGATCCGGTGGATCCCCTGTGCAACGCTGCCTGGAAGGCGGCGGCGGGAAAGCTGTGGCCGGAGCAGATCCAGGGCTTCGGTCTGGGCGTCATGAACGCCCGGGCGGCCTATTACGCCAAACAGGATATACGGTTTTCGTCCTTTCTCACGGAAGGACGGGCCTTTGGGCCTCATGGGGCTGACCTGGTCATCGCCAACAGCATCGATCATTACGATGAAGAACTGTCCTTGGAGCTGACGAAGCTGACGGTGGAAGCCAATCTGAAGGTGCGGGAGCTGGGATTTAAGCCCTATCTGGCTCCGGCCATTTCCTCGGCAGCCATCTCCCTGATCCTGATGATGCGGGGTCAGTGGCACTACAGTTCCAATTTCCTGGGCGGCGTCTGGATGGGTTCGAGAAATCGCACCGATCAACAGGGCCTGATGATCGAACATCTGCCGCTGCCGGAACAGCTGTATGATCGGATCCGGCGGGCCTACGATAATCTGAAGAAAATAGGGTGAGGAGACATGGATGAAATCTTAGTACTGCGGCCGGAATACAGTCCGGTGACCAGAGAGACGAGGCTTTCCAGAGTATTGGATTACGCTCTTGCGGGGCGCCCCCATCGTGTCATCTCCCGGTTGGAGGATTTTCAGGAGATCTGTGAATCGCAGGCAGGGGAAATCCGCCGTCTGCTCTTTTGCATCCATCTGGGAAGCTCCGGAATCAATATCGAGCTGTTTCGCTGGCTGAAGGCCATGCGGCTGAATCCCAACCTGCTGACGGGCTGCGCGGGAGCGGTCATCGTGGACGGAGACGGCGAACTGTACACCAAGTCGGTGGGCCGACAGCTGGTGATGGCAGCCAACGCCTGCGGCTGCGCCTTTCCCGGCCGTCCCTATGTGGAGGGAACGGGATCGCTGGCCAATTTCAACATTCAGGCGAGAAATCGCAGTACCGACTTGCTGACGGCCTACTGCGCCGAAGCCAGAGATGCGGTGGATCGGCTGCTTGCCTTAGCACCGGCAGAGCGCCGCGGCGGAAGTTCCCGGCCTCCGCGGCTCTTGATGGTCCATTCCAGCCGACCGAAGACGTCCAATACGTATCAGCTGTGGAGTCTGGCTAAGGAGGAGATCCTGCGGGCCGGCGTGGAGGTGCAGGAGATTTCCCTGCGCAACGGCGAGGTGCAGGATTGCCGCGGCTGTCCCTATAAAACGTGCCTTCACTTCGGAGAGACGGGCAGCTGCTTCTACGGCGGACCCATGGTGGATGAGGTGTATCCGGCACTGCGGGAAAGCGACGGGCTTTTGATGCTGTGTCCCAATTACAACGATGCGGTGGACGCCAATCTGACGGCGGTGATCAACCGGCTGACGGCCCTGTACCGTCAGGTGCCGTTTTACGATAAAAGTCTGTTTTCCATCATCGTCAGCGGCTACAGCGGAAGCGATATCATCGGTGGACAGTTGGTGGGAGCGCTGAACATGAACAAGGCGTTCCGGCTGCCGTCTCGGTACTGTACCATGGCAACGGCCAACGACCCCGGCTCGGCTATGAAAATCCCGGGCATCGAAGCGCGGATGGTGGCTTACGGCCGCCACGTTGCCGCGGTGTTGAAGGGGGAGGAATTGTAACTGCGGAAGGAAATTTGGCGGGAGGAAATTGTGCAGAGGAAGAAACTTGCGGACATCTGTCCGATCACAGGGGAAGAGACAGCGGTATTGAAGGGGGCGGCGGAACCGCTGATGGCCTGGTATGACGGAGCCAAACGGGACCTGCCCTGGCGGAGGGACATTACGCCCTATCGCGTGTGGCTGTCGGAGATCATGCTGCAGCAGACTCGCGTGGAAGCGGGACGCGAGTATTTTCTTCGGTTTACGGAGACGCTGCCCGACGTGGAGACTCTGGCCAACGTGCCCGACGAACTGTTGATGAAGCTGTGGGAAGGTCTGGGCTATTACAACCGGGCCAGAAATCTGAAGAAAGCCGCCGGCGTTGTGATGGAGCAGTACGGAGGACAGCTGCCCTCCACCTACGAGGAACTGCTGGGTCTTCCGGGTATCGGTCCCTACACGGCGGGGGCAATCTCGTCCATCGCCTTCGGCCGCCAGCGGCCTGCGGTGGACGGAAACGTGCTGCGGGTGGTCATGCGCCTTCTGGGGCGGTATGACGATATCGCCAGGGATTCCGTGAAAAAAGCGGTGGAAGATGCTCTGTTGGAAGTGATGAAGGAAGGAGAGGCTTATCGGCGTCCCGGCGATTTTAACCAGAGCCTGATGGAGTTGGGTGCCATCGTCTGCATTCCCAACGGCCAGCCGCGCTGCGATGACTGCCCCTGGGCCGAAGTCTGTGCGGCAAAGGCCCAAAACATTGCCATGGAACTGCCGGTGAAGCAGACGAAGAAACAGCGGCGCATCGAGGAGAAGACGGTGCTTCTCCTGTGGGATCAGGAGGACAGGCTTCTGCTGCACCGCCGGGATGGCAAGGGCCTGTTGGCCGGTCTGTGGGAGCTTCCGTCCCTTCCGGGAAAGCTGGATCTGGAAGAAGTGAACCGGATTCTGGCGGAGGGCGAGGGACAGGCTTTGGTGGGGGACGTGAGCCAGACGCTTGCGGAGGAAGGTGCGTCACGGATGGTGACGGCGCTGCGCCCCGCGGGAGAGGCCACCCACATCTTCAGCCACGTGGAATGGCACATGACGGCGTTCGAAGGAATTCTGCAGGCAAAGGAGGATCCGACTCCTGGTGAAAGATCAACCGTGAGAAAGAGCAGCGCCCGGGGCGTTGCCGAAGAGCCACGCCCCTATCTGAGAGATGTGAAGGAAGAGACGCCGCGGTGGATGCGGGCCAGTCGCCAACAGATCCGGGATGAGGTGGCCCTCCCTTCGGCGTTTAAGGGATTCCGCAGCCGGATTTTAGGGGAGTCGTAGAGGAATCAATCGGTGACAAATCCGTAAAAAAAGAAGCTTCGCTAAGTGGTCCCTGGAACCGGATCGTGCGAAGCTTTTTTCTATGAGCGAAGGGATGTTAAAACGGAGCCGTGAGACGCGGCGCTTATTCCCGGCGCACATTTTCCGTCTCTTCCAGCATGGCGTGGATCTCCTGAACGATGGAGATGAAAGCCATCTTCTGCTTTGGGGTACAGTGATTCAAAGCTTCGGCCATCTCCTGAGCGTAGACGGGGGAGGGCTGTGCCAGATTGCCGAACATAAGATGATCCAACGGTACGTTGACTGCATCGGCAATGTCGACGAAGACCTGCAGACTGAGTTTGGTGGCTCCGGTTTCAATTTTAGAGATGTGATTGGGAGAGACACCAATCCGTTCTGCCAGCCTGGCCTGAGTCAGACCTGCGGCCTTCCGGCAGGATTGGATCCGCTTCCCTAACAGGATGTAATCGATCATGATTTCGCCTCCGTGCTTTTCTGTTATTGTAACGGAAAACGAAAAGATGATACACAATCTATATATCCGAAAAGGATTTTTGAGATTGTTTTTCGAAAAAATATTTGCAATAACACTCTTTTTAGGTGTTGTTTATCCTCAATGCTATCGCTGCATGGCCTCGTAGATGGCTTCCGCGTCGTAGTTCGGTGCAAAGGGCTGCGCCGCCCGACAGATCTTTTCGATCATGTCCGGATCTTCTTCCAGCTCTTCGGCGATGGTCTTGGGCGACTTCCCTTTGGACAGTTTTTTACAGACCTGTTCGATCAGTTTCTCGGTTTTTCCTTCAGTCCTTCCAATGGCCAGTCCCTCGGCTTTTCCCTCGGCCAGTCCCAGACGGCGCTGCTTCTGCAGTTCCAGTTCGATCCTCATGTATTGCCTCCCGATTTTTTCGTCCTGACGAACACCGCATACTTCGGCCTTCGCCTCTTGCATTAGGGTTGAGGAATAGTCGGCAGCGTCATCGTTGGTGCGAATATAGTCCAGAAATTCCAATATGGCCGGAGATACATTCCTCTGCGTATAGCGGCTGTTCAGGAGGATGGCGTGGGCTCCATCGTTGCATGTTCCGAATCGCGGAGGTAGATGTCCAG
>JAGATO010000009.1 GCA_017621195.1 Bacillota bacterium
ATCAGATTGCGATGGGCGATGGGCGATGGGGTTGGAGCCGTCCTCCTTTACGTTCACCAGCCAGTCCATGAACCGATAGACCTCTTCACCGGTGTATTCGCCCAGATAGATGGAATTGCGGCTGGTGAGTATCCACTTGGCCTGCTGCAGAGTGTAGTCCCCGGCATAGATGGATGTGCTGGCCACAGGGGCATAGCCGATGGCGATATCCGCTCCCATGGATGTCCGAATGGTATTCATCAAAGAGGAAGCAGCAGCGCTGCCGTGTTCGGTGAACTCGTTAGAATAGCCGGTCTCCTGAACGAACATCACCTCCGCCGCATCCGGATCGGCATAGTGAGTGATCTGCCGGTCGAAGGCATCATATGCGGCCTTGGCATCGTACTCGCCCGTCATCATCCCGTGACCCACATCCTGAGAGACGGCGAACACCTCCGTGGAGGCCAGGCGCATATACAGATGATTGCTGTTGATGCAGTCCTGCACGTACTGCAGCGCGGGAGAGGCGGAAATGTTCACTTCTTTATTATAGGACAGCACGGAGGTGCCGGCGGCCACAGCCTTCTGACCTTCCTCGCTGAAGATGGCCGACAAAACTTCCATCACGGCCTTCCTCTTGGCTTCGTCCTCTTCCACCCGCTTGGACACCGCCACCTGACACATGGGATAGGTCAGCAGCCAGTTATCCTGTTCGGTTTCTCCGAAATAGGGCAAAAGTACGCTGTTGATGCCGTCTTCCTTGGCGATGCTGTCCGCCAGAGCTGCCGTATTACGGATCATGGCGATCTTTCCCGCCCGATAGGACTCGGTCACTTTGGTGAACTTCAGTTCCTCATCGCCGGACTGGAACCGGACATCTTTCAGGAATTGTTCATATTTTTCAAAGACCCTGGGCCAGACCGTATCGTCCAGACCCACCTGATGGTCTTCCGTTTCGCTTTCATAAGCCATACGCCACTGGGTACCCTCCAGGCTCATCAGTTCCGGAATGGCACAGCCCTGCATGGTTTCCAGGCAGGAATAGTCATAGTACCAGTCGGTTTGATATCCCTTGATCCCCTTGGCCTCAAACGCGTCGATGGCTTCCACAAACTCGGTATAGTTGGTGGGCAGAGGAATGTTATACTGATCGAACAGGTCCTTGTTGGCCATGGTGCAGTCCACCTCGGCACACATGGGTAGCCAGCGGATGGCGCCGCCGGTCTCCCGGTTGACCTCAAGATAACTGGAGTAGAAGGTACCTGCCACCTCGGTCTGGCTCAGATCCATCAGATGATCGGCCAGAGGGGCCGCATCGTTGAGGGAGAACCGCCGGCAGGTGATGATGTCCGGAAGTTCTTCGCCCCGGTCCAACAGATCTTTGTAGTATTCTATGGTATTAAACGCCTGTACGAACGTAAACTCAATCTCCGGGAATTTCTGTTCCAGCCAGGGTGTGAATTCCTTCAGCATGGAACGGTCCCACAGGTACATGGAGATGGAAATTTTTTCGTCCCCTTCTCCTGCGTCGCTGCCGTTGGATTGGCTGCCTCCAGCTCCTTCTCCGTACATTCCAATCGTTCCAAAAGCAGTTCATGGTTTTCCTGTGAACTTTGAACCCTACAATCCGGATACCGGAGTTCCAGATCCACGGAAACGTCCACCACAGCCAGACATCTCTGCAGTTCTTCCAGAGTCATGCTCTCTCTGGCCAGCTTACGATAAAACGAAGACGGAAGGACTCCCATCCGCTTCGCCAGATCCGCTTTCGTTATTCTTAATTCCGAGCAAACGAGTTTTATGATTTCTGAAGTTTTCATTTCCACATTCCTATTCTAATACGCCAATACGCCAATCCCGCTATCGTTCCCGGACTTTCCCGCGACTCGTCACTTTCCCGCGAGCTGATCTGTATGGCCGTTTTTTCGCGCAGGAGGAA
Source organism: Bacillota bacterium (assembly GCA_017621195.1). Taxonomy (GTDB): domain Bacteria; phylum Bacillota; class Clostridia; order Peptostreptococcales; family Anaerovoracaceae; genus RGIG446. The sequence goes on from JAGATO010000009.1 coordinate 1,919, forward strand.
TTGCTTCCCCGTGCTTTTCGCACAAGGCGAATTCACATCAACGAGTTCCATTTTTGATTTTATAGCATTTTCGACATAATCCTTCAAGTGCAAACCTTCATTCACAATATAATAGTGATGGGGGGCTGTAAAAAAGCCTTACGGTTCGCTTAGCAGTGCGCTGGCTCCTAACGCCAGCGATCAGGTGGATATTGGTACGCTGGCGACCTATATTTCCCGAGAAGGATCTGCTTATTTTATAGGAAAATATGAAATTCCTGTATTTTGTACAGTTTCGTCTGTTAATTTACAGCGAATTTTCGAAGTCCTATAAATTTATTTTTTCTCATGTTAATTTATAGAAATTTTAAGAGCAAGATAATGGAAAATATTCAAATTAAAACATAAACAAGGAATTTATCTATATTTCAGTTCGTTTCCTAAAACATAATATAGAACACGCCGGATAATCCCTATATTTTAGCGAACGAAACACGCAAAATACAGGACTTTTGATTTTTGCTATATTTTAGAATGATCCCGATGCAAAAATACAGGTTTCATGAATTCCCCTATACCGTAAGCAGAATTCACGTAAAAAAAATAGAGATTTGTAGTTCCATGTCACCTCACTCTACCCTTTTTTACAGTCCCGTCACTTAAAACCGTGCGCCACCGGACGCACAAAAAAATCGCTGAAGTGGAGACCGATGGCATGATGCCGGGGTCATGTGACTCAGCGATTTTTCTTCTGTAAACTGGCTTTTTTCAGGTTCTTTTTATAGGCCCGCGTTCAGATTCCTCTTCAGTTCCGTTTTCAGGTCCGTTTTACAATCCGCTCGGCCGTATTTCACTTAGATCAGGTGATGATCCTTCGCCTCCTGGGTCAGCTGATCCCGGAATGCCGGATGAGCCAGGCTGATCATTGCCCGGACGCGATCTGCCATATTGAGCCGCTTCAGGTTGATGCAGCCGTACTCGGTGGCTACATACTGCACCTCGGAGCGGGGTGTGGTCACCGCCGTTCCCTCCGGGAAGGTCAAAGCGATCTTGCTCTGGAACTTTCCGTTCTTTTCAAAAGCAGAGGCCAGCGCGATGAAGGACTTTCCTCCCTCGGACATCTGGGCTCCTTTGACGAAATCCAGCTGACCGCCCACGGCACTCTGCTGTCTCCAGCCCATGGAATCGGCAGCCACTTCGCCGAACAGATTTACCGACATGGCCGTGTTGATGGAGATCAGGCGTTTGTTCTTCGCAATATTCACCGGGTTGTTGACGAAGGGAAAGGTTCCGTTGTAGAACAGCGGGTTGTGATCCATGTAGTCATACATCTCCTTCGTTCCCAGGGAGAAGGCAAAGACGCTGACGCCGTCCAGAAATCCCTTCTTCTCGTTGGTCACGTTTCCTTCCTTCATCAGGTGCATCATAGGTTCATTGAACATCTCGGTAAAGATACCCAGATCGTTCCTCTCTCTCAGGCCGTAGCCGATGGCCGTGGAAACCTTTCCCAATCCCAGTTGAATGGTGGCTCCGTCGGGAACCTGCGCCAAAATCAGCTCGGAGATCTTCTTCGAAACCTCATCCACCGGTTCATCGGGCAGCGACGAAACTGCATTGTCAGTCAGGACGATGCCGTCTACCTTGGAACCGTGGATCTTGCAGCGCTGTCCCACCACGTAAGGCGTCTGGGCGTTGCTCTCCAAAACGATGACTCTGGCGTTATCCACCAGAAAGTCGTAGACGCAGCCACCGGAAGGACCGTAGCTGAAATAGCCCTGTTCGTCGGGGCGGGACACCTCAAAGAAGCACACGTCGGCCCGTCCGATCTCCCGGCACCAATAGTCCACCTGACTTAAATGAAACGACGTAAAATTCACCGGCATGCCGTGCTGACGCATAGCCACTCGTTCCTGTGATCCCAGGAAGAAAACTTCCAGTGAAAACGGATTATGTTCATCGTGATCCGTATTGAACATACGGCAGGGCTTGGTGGCCAGGCTGCAGAGCAGCGTCACATCTTCCAATTCATCTTTTCTTTCCCATAGCGCATCCATCAGATCGTAAGCGAAGCTGCTGGCCGTTCCCACGTAGACGCGGTCTCCGGAACGCACCAGCTTTGCAGCCTCCTGCGCTGTCATTCTCTTTTCCTGAAACATAGTTACCTCCAATCCAAATAAATAATTTTTTAACAATCTCAGGCCTATTGTACTCCTATTGGCGGCTCCATGCAACCCCTTCCATCGATTTTTCGACAAATTTCCTCAAACTTCATACTTTTGAAAGAAAAAAAGAATGGCTGCCAAAGCCATTCTTATCATTTCTCAATTATGCCGTTAAATTTCCATCTCCGGATTCAGGCTCCGCATGGCTAAGATGGTGCGACTGATCAGATCGTCCAGTTCCCAGCCCAGCATCTCCGCACCCTGACGGATCACATCCCGGGAGCAGCCGGCGGCGAAATTCAGGTTCTTGAACTTCTTCTTGACCGACTTCAGTTCCAGATCGTCCACGCTCCTGGAGGGCCGCATGATGGCCACCGCTCCGATGAGGCCCGTCATCTCGTCGGTAGCGAACAGGATCTTTTCCATGATGTGGACCGGTTCGATATCCACCGTCAGGCTGTAGCCGTGGCTGCAGGTGGCGTGAATGATCCTCTCGTCCAGATCCAGGTCCTTCATCAGCTCCTGCTGCTTGATGCAGTGCTGATCCGGATACAGTTCAAAATCCAGGTCGTGAA
>JAGATO010000101.1 GCA_017621195.1 Bacillota bacterium
CTTCCACAGCCTTTCCTACCATTTCGATGCCCACTTCCATGGCGCGGATGGCTTCTTCCCGGGTCATGGCCGGTCCCTTAGCAAAGTTGGCCGCTCCGTAGCGGATCTTCCGGTTGATGATGTTCGGATTGTCCACGTCGGTGCGGATGCCGATGTCCACGATCTTCAGGTCGGCGTTGGCATAGGCCGACAGCGTACCCATACCGCAGACTCCCTTGGCCATGTGCTCCGTCAGCATGATGGTGATGTCCTGAGGCGAACCGCTGACGCCCTCCTCACAGATCTCGTTGTCGGCGGACATGACGATGGAGCATCTCTTCTCCGGCGCGTTCTTCACCTGGCCGGTGATCCCCGCCATCTTGATGGCCATGTCTTCCAGCTTGCCCAGGCTGCCCAGTGGCTTGATCAGACAATCCATGTATTCCTCCGCCGCCTTGATGGCCTTCGCATCCGCCGGACGAATTCCCTGTACCACTTCTTCAAACGTTTTCATTTGTGTTTCCTCCCTGTTCTGGGGCTCACTCGACCCCGTCTTCTTCGGCCCAAAAATTGCCGCTTGTGATCTGTGCCGCAAATTCTCGTCCTACGTCCTCCGGATGGTGAGGATCTCCCGCGATCCAGTCGGTCCACCATTGGCCAGTGGCTCCGTCGAAGTACAGTCCCCACAGCTCCAGAGATTCCTCATCTCCTTCAGCAAAGACGGAAGCCTCCGCTTCCCCTTCGCCCTGACACAGGGCCTTCACCTCCGCCAGAAAAGCGTTCTCTGCCCGGACTTTGATGGTATCGCGTTCCGAGGTTTCCACAGAGAGGCTTCCTTTCCTGCTGACAGGCGGAATCATCTCTTCCACGGTGAACACCGCCCGGATTCGGTCCTCCGCTCCCAGCGCTTCCAGCCGGTCAAAGGTACTGATCCAGCCACTATAGGGACCTTTCCTTCCACCGACGCCATCCAGCTCGGCCAGTACGGTCTTCGGATCCGCCTCCGCCAGGACGATCTCACAGGCGGGAACCAGCTCCTGATCCATCAGCTCCTGCAGCTGCAGTACCTGAAGGATATGGTCACAGACCACCGGCCGACTGACATCCAGCCCCAGAGAATTGTCCGCTCCCTCCCAGGGAAGCAGCGGCGCTCCCTCGGGCAGCACCAGTACGCACAGGCCATATTCACTCTTGTCCGTCGTTTTCGCGTTCACCATAGTTCTCCTCGGTCTCATCCGTTGTCAGGAAAATAAAAAACGCCGCTTGTACCACGGCGTGTCTCCAAGCGCCGAACCGTCGTCCTGCGCTCTCCATCACACCTTCCCATCGTCCGTAAGAAAATGCGACTATCGATCTCCACAGGCAGGTCTTCTGACTCAGGCCTCAACGCAGCACTTCATCTTCCCGTCCATTGTGACAGTGATATGCGAAGTACGCTCTTCCTTTACAGCGGCGCGACCGTGCGGGACTTTCACCCGGCTTCCCTATTCTCCCGCCGTCAGGCGGGCACCTGTGGATACTTAAATTGTCGTCTTTAAGGGCAAGTCCCTGCGTTCGAAGCATCGAGGACCGCTCGATGCTTCTATTATACCGCAGGGCACTTCATTTCACAACCTATTTCTTTCTTCCGCGCATGACGCCGAAGACGCCTTTCCCGTGTCCGTCCAGAACCTCCTGAACGCAGTTTTCAAAGCTGAACACGGTCTGGCATCCGTCCTCCACTGCAAAACCTGCGCCTTCCAGATAGGCCCTGATCTCCTCTGCAGAGTGGAAGGTGGCGTAGCGATACAGATCGTCGCTGTCCTTGTTGGCCTGATAGATCTGACCCAGGGGCGTCTCTCTGTCCAGGAAGGCGATGACGAACCAGCCGCCCGGAACGAGAATCCGGTTCACTTCGGAAAAGGCCCGCTCCACATCGGCAAGGAAGCAATCTACCGTCACCATCAGCGCCATGCCGTAGCTTTCGCTGGCCATGGGCATGGTTTCCGCCGGGCTCTGAATGACGCGGATGCCGCGCTGCTTTGCCACGCGGCCCATATCCTCCGAGGGCTCCAGCCCTTCCTCGATGCCCAGTGCCGAGGCAAACAGCCCCGTTCCCACGCCGATTTCGATGGCCGGAGCGGCCAGATCTTCCCGTGCGGGCATCATCTTTTTCACCGCCTCTTTTTCGCTCTGAAATAAGGCTTCATTTTCTACGAACCACTGATCGTAGCTCTGTGCTTTTTCCTGAAATACGTCCATTGGCTGTTCCTCTCTTTGATTTCATTTTTTGATTCTATTCTTTGATTTGGTTTTTTGTTTGGCTCTTCTATCTGATTCTTCCGTTAGAATGTCTATTTACGATATGTAATTTTTCCGTCCATGATGGTCAGCACCGGCAGAACATCCCGAATCTCCATGGGATCGATGGTGAAGATGTCCTTGTCCAGAACCACCACATCGCCCAGATAGCCGGAACGGATCCGTCCCTTTCTGTCCTCCTGGAATTCAGCGTAGGCGCTGCCCTCGGTGTAGGCATCAACGGCGGTGAAGATATCTACGCATTCTTCCGGATAGAAGCCGCCCTCCGGCTTTCCGCC
>JAGATO010000102.1 GCA_017621195.1 Bacillota bacterium
AAACGCACTGGCGGCAACGGCCATCGCCTTCTGCGCCGGCATCGACGCGGCGGTGATCGAAAAGGTGCTGCGCAGCTTTGCCGGAGTGGAGCACCGTCTGGAGCTGGTTCGCGTGGCGGACGGCGTAAAGTACATCAACGATTCCAAGGGAACCAATCCCGATTCGTCCATTAAGGCCCTGGAGGCCATGGACACGCCGGTGCTTCTGATCGCCGGTGGCTACGATAAAAAATCCTCCTACGAGGAATTCATCCGGGCCTTCGACGGAAAGGTGAAAAAGCTGTTGCTTCTGGGAGTCACGGCTCCCGCCATCCGCGATACGGCCATCGCCATGGGATATCCTCAGGAGGACATCCTCATGTGCAAGGACATGGACGAATGCGTCCGCCTGGCTTCCGGTCTGGCGGTCAGCGGCGATACGGTGCTGCTGTCTCCGGCCTGCGCCAGCTGGGATATGTACGACAGCTACGAACAGCGGGGACGCCACTTCAAGTCCTGTGTTCGAAACATTTAACGAAAACGCGAGGAGAATGGGTGCATGACGACGGTAGCGGCAAAGACGCTGAAGCAAAAGCGGAAAAAGTTAAAATCGGGAGATTTCGTGCTGACCGTGCTGATGATGGGACTGGTGGTGTTCGGCGTCATCATGGTGTTCAGCGCCAGCTATTACAGCGCGCTGAGCAAGACGGGAAACCCCTACCAGTATCTGATCCGCGATACCATCTGGGCCGTGGGAGGAACCATAGTCTTTCTGGCGGCCACCCTGGTGGATTATCGCCTCTATCAGAAGCTGGCCTATCCGGCGGCGGTCATCGCGCTGGTCCTTCTGCTGCTGATCTTTACGCCGCTGGGCAAGGACAGCCACGGCGCGGTGCGCTGGCTGCAGGTTGGCCCCATCACGCTGATGCCCGGTGAGATCACCAAGGTCTGTGCCATCGTCTTCGTAGCCCGGTTCTTCAGCGATCAGCCGAAGCGCATCAAATCCCTGCTGAAGGGGATTTTGCCGGTTTGCCTTCTGATGCTGGTCTACGTGGGACTGATTCTGAAGCAGCCCAACATGTCCACGGCCATGACGGTGGCCGGGATCATGTGCGGCATGATGTTCGTGGCCGGACTGGACTGGATCTGGATCATTGCTTTGGCGGGGCTGGGAGGCGTCGGCTGCTGGGTTCTGCTTCACATGGAAGGAGCGGAATATCGGCTGCAGAGGTATACCAGCTTTCTGGATCCCTTTGCCGATCCGCAGGGCGCCGGGTATCAGGTGGTGCAGTCCATCCTGGCCATGGGATCCGGCGGACTGACCGGCGTGGGATTGGGAAAGTCCATTCAGAAGACGCTGTACCTTCCGGAGCCCCAGAACGATTTCATCTTCGCCATCATCGGAGAGGAGCTGGGCTTCATCGGCTGTCTCGTTCTGATGATGGTCTATCTGGTCCTGATCTGGCGGTGCTGCCACATCTGCCTCAACGCGCCCGACATGTTCAGCATGCTTCTGGCCTCCGGCATCACCATCATGCTGGCGGTACAGGTGCTTCTTAACATTGCCGTCGTTACGTCCTGCATGCCGCCTACCGGCATCATCCTGCCCTTCGTCAGCTACGGAGGAAACGCATTGGTCATCTTCATGGGTTCCATGGGGGTCATGCTGAACATTTCGCGCCATTCGGCGGTATAGGAGGTGTCACGATGAAAGTGATTATGACCGGCGGCGGTACGGGAGGCCACATCTATCCGGCCATCGCCATCGCGGACAAGATCCGCAGAAGACATCCCGAGGCGGAGATCCTCTTCGTGGGAACGCAGCGGGGCATGGAAAAGGAACTGGTACCGAAGAACGGCTATCCCATCCGGTTCATCACCGTCAGCGGCTTCCACAGAAAACAGATCTGGAAAAACGTGGGGACGGCCCGGGATCTGATGAAGGGATTGAAAGAGGCGAAGAAGATCATCGCAGACTTTCAGCCGGATCTGGTCATCGGAACGGGAGGCTACGTCTGCGGACCCGTGGTCAGAACGGCCCATAAGATGGGGATTCCCTGCTACATCCACGAGCAGAACGCCTTTCCCGGCATGACAAATAAAATGCTGGAAAAATATGTGGAAAAGGTGTTTCTCAGCTTCGAAGAGGCAGGAAAATACTTCAAACAGCCGGAGAAGCACGTGGTGACGGGAAATCCCATTCGCCGCAGCTTTCTGGTAGCCGATACGGATGACTGCCGGAAGAAGCTGAACATCGGACCCAACGACTTTACGGTGCTGTGCTTCGGCGGCAGCCTGGGCGCGGAGAAAATCAACGAAGCCATGCTGGAGGCCATCCACACCTTCAACGGCGCCAAGGGGCTGCAGGTGATCTTCGGAACGGGAAAGCGTTACTACGACGAGATCTGCCGGGAGATTTCTTCCTCCGGATTACAGCTGGAGGACAACATCCGGATTTTGCCGTACATTGAAAATATGAACGAGTATCTGAACGCCTGCGACGTTGTGATCAGCCGGGCAGGTGCGCTGACCATCTCCGAGATCACGGCCTGCGGAAAGGCTTCGATCCTGATCCCGTCTCCCAATGTGACGGGAAATCACCAGTTCTTCAACGCCAAGGTGGTGGCTGACCGGGGAGGTGCCATCCTGCTGGAAGAGAAGGAGCTGACTGCGGATGCCCTGGTGGCAGCGGTATTGAAGCTGAAGAACAATCCCCAGTACCTGAACAAAATGAGCCAGGCCAGCGCCGCGGCGGGACGGATCGACAGCGCAGATGTCATCTATGAAAATTTAAAAATCCGATAGAATCGTATCACACCTTCGTTGGGTCTTCATATTATGGTGAGTGAAACCATTGCGTATGATCTTTGACGGAGGTGTATTTTTTCATTGGATAGTTATGAGATACGTGGCGGAACGAGACTGTCCGGAGAGCTGCGGGCCTCCGGTGCAAAGAACGCAGTCCTGCCCATTTTAGCGGCGTCCGCAATGATTCCCGGCGAGACGGTGCTGGACCACTGTCCCGATTTGGCGGATGTGGATAACATGTGCCGGATTCTGACCCACCTGGGCTGCCGGATCCGCAGAGAGGGCGAAACGCTGAGGGTGGACGCTTCCCGGCTTCACTGCTGTTCCGTTCCTGAGGAACTGATGAAGAGTCTGCGTTCCTCGGTGTTTCTGGCGGGGCCGCTGCTTTCCCGCTGCGGTCAGGCAATCCTCAGCACGCCCGGCGGCTGCGCCATCGGAAAGCGGCCCATCGATCTACACTTTCTGGGACTGACCGCTCTGGGGGCTTCGGTGACGGAACGGGAGGGACGGCTGTTCTGCCGCAGCGGCAGACTTCGTGGAACGGAGATCCGGCTGGATTACCCTAGCGTCGGAGCTACGGAGAACATCCTCATGGCCGCGGCTTCGGCAGTCGGCGAGACGGTGCTGACCAACGCGGCGAGAGAACCGGAGATCGTGGATCTGCAGAACTTCCTGAACGGCTGCGGCGCTCAAATCTCCGGCGCCGGAACGTCCGTCATCCGCATTCGGGGAACGGGGAAACCGCTGCGCTCCTGCCGCTACCGCATCATGGGCGACCGCGTCGAGGGAGGAACGTATCTGATGGCGGCGGCCGTCACCGGCGGGACGGTGACGGTCCGGGATCTGGACCCCGTCTGGCTGGGTGCGGAGCTTGCCGCGCTGGAACGCATGGGCTGTCGCGTGGAGCGCTCCCTGCCCGGGGAATGCGAACCTTTCGTGGCGATCCGGGGGCCGCAAGCCCTGCGTTCTCCCGGCTTCGTGAGAGCGGAGCCGTGGCCGGGATTTTCCACCGATCTGCAGTCACCGCTGATGGCGCTGTGCACCGTGGCGGAAGGGACGACGGTCATCGAGGATACCGTGTTTGAAAACCGGTTTCAATGCGCCGGTGAACTGCGGAAGCTGGGAGCGGTGATCCGCGTGAACGGAAGACGGGCGGAGGTGACGGGAACCGCCCCTCTGGCCGGTACGACGGTGACTTCCGGGGATCTGCGGGGCGGAGCGGCACTGGTGTTGGCAGGACTTGCGGCCCGCGGAAAAACAATTGTAGAAAACATTTGCCATACCGATAGGGGATATGGTAAATTTGATATAGTTCTGAAAGAACTCGGAGCAAACATAGAGAGAAGAGATGTGAATGAGCGAGAGAGAAGAGGGGAGACCACAGGAGTTTCCGAAGAATAAGCGAAGAAAGAAAAAACGGAAGAAAAAGCATTATCTGCTGAAGTTCATTCTGCTGGTGGCTCTGGCTACGGGGCTGTATTTTCTGCTGACGTCCCATCTGTTCGACATCCAGAACATCACGGTAGTCGACAATTCCTATTTCACGTCAGAACAGGTGGTTTCGCTCAGTCAGATCAAGATCGGTGAAAACCTGTTTGAAACCAGACTCAACGATGCGAAGCAGAGGCTCCTTCAGGAGCCCTATATCAAAAACGCCACCCTGCGGCGGAAACTTCCCGGAACGGTGGAGATCACGCTGGAGGAACGGACCGAATACGCGGCGGTGGCCTATGGAATGGAGAGCATTATCATCGACAGCGAAGGCATGGTGCTGCGGGTCGCGTCGGAACGACCGGCCCTGCCTCTGCTTGCCGGTCTGGAAACGCTGGAAATGACCGAGGGCCAGCCCCTGGTGGTGAAGCAGAACTACTCGCTGACCGACACGCTGAAGCTGATTGCAGTGACGGAGGAAGCGGGGCTGCATTTCAAGCTGATCCGGATTTCGCCGGTGACGCTGAAGGCGTACATCTACGACAATCTGTATTGCGAGGGAACGCCGGAGAACCTGATCAACGGTATGGACAACATCAAGCAGGTGGTGTTCGATCTCTATGACAAGGGGATAGAGAGAGGCGTCATCAAAGTGGGCAGCGACAATTACTATTCGTTCAGCCCGGACATCGAGCAGTAGGGAGAAGAGAGAATGAAAAAATACGGAGGAACGATCCTTTTGGGGATCCTGGCCATTGCGGTGGGCTTGATCATTTCCGTACAGATCAACACCAGCCAGGGGATGGAATCGGAACAGGGAGGACTGGTGCCGGTATCCCAGATTCGCGCGCAGGAGACGGAACTGACGAAGCTGCGCAACGAAAACAGCCAGCTGACCCAGGAGCTGATCGTCAAGGAAGAGCTTCTGATGAAGCTGCAGGATGACAAGGCCAAGGAGGACGATTCTCTGCAGGCCATTTTAGCCGATCAGGAAAAGTACAAGCTGGCGGCCGGCGTAGTGGAGGTCAAGGGTCCCGGCGTCATCATTACGCTGGAGGATCCGGCGGCGGACGAAGAAATCGGCGGCAGCTACAGCGAGCTGATCTATCGGTACGACCTGATTCTGGAGCTGGTCAACCGGCTGAGGGAGGCGGGCACCGAGGCCATTTCCATCAACGGCCTGAGGGTCATCGGAACGACGGAAATCAGCCTGGCCGGAGAAAATGTGAACATCAACGGTACGCCCACATCGCCGCCCTACGCGGTGAAGGCCATCGGAAATCCGGATACTCTGGAATCGGCCATCACCATCCGCTTCGGAATTCTGGAACAGATGCGCAGCTACGGAATCCGCACGGACCTGATCAAGCAGGACGAGCTGGTGATTCCACGGTACAGCGGCGCCATTACGTTCCGCTATGCGAAGCCGGTGACGGAAGCCGATGATGAAGACGGCGAGGAATAGGCCATGAAGATCAGGAAAGTGACTTTGATCCTGCTGTGTCTGTTCAGCATTACCACGGGGTTTTTCCTGGCGGTGCAGATCCAGACGCCGGGAAAGGTGCAGAAGCTCTACGTTTCTTCCAAAACGCTGTCCGATCTGAACGGAAACATTCAGGGGGAATTGAAGAACGGAGAAAACCTGCGTCAGCGGCTGGAAGAAACACAGCAGCGCATCGATGAATTCCAGAACCTGATGGAGACCGACGAAAGCGAGAAGCTGCTGGAGTCCAACCGGCAGCTTGCCGAATATTACAGGCAGATCAGCGGCGCCTGCGCTTTGACCGGGCCGGGCGTGGAGGTGATCATCGACGATTCCAATCGGGAACTGTATCTTTGGGAGGATGTCAACGATCTGGTGGTCCACGACAGCGACATCCTATTGATCTTAAACGACCTGTTTGCCGCGGGAGCGGAGGCGGTATCTCTCAACGGACACCGAATCGTCAGCACGTCGGCGGTCTCCTGCGGAGGCTACATCGTTCACGTCAACGGCATTCCGGAGGCCAAGCCCTTTCGCATTCAGGCCATCGGTGATCCTGCCACTCTGTCCGCGGCCATGCTGTCCCCCAACAGCTACGGGGCGTTCATCAAGGATACGGTCAGGTTTCAGGTGACGGTCAGAGATGAGATCACGGTTCCGGCCTATGGAGACGGAGATCTGACACGTCACGCATATATGACGATTTCAAAAGAGGGTGACGGAAAGGAAGTGGAATGATGGTACTGATCGTTATTTTCGGCGGACTGATCATAGGTCTGCTCATCGGTTTTGCTACGGGGCTGGCCTATCCCAGCGAGTATACGTTTTACATTACGGTGGCACTTCTGGCGGCGCTGGATTCTCTGGTGGGAGCGGCCCGTTCCCAGCTGGAGGGGAAATTCAGCGGCCTGGTCTTCGTCACGGGATTGATCGTCAACACGATCCTTGCCGCGGCTCTGACGTATTTGGGAGACCTGCTGGGCGTTCCCATCTACTATGCGGCTATCATCACCTTCGGCGGTCGGCTGTTCAACAATATGGCGGTGATCCGCCGCATCCTTCTGGATCGATACGTGTTGAAAAAAAGTGAATAAAAACGAGAAAAACTCAAGAATTTAAGTGATTTCAAGTCGCGTATATGATATAATGATTCTATATAAAACACGGGAGGAAAACGGATTATGTTACAGTTCGAAGTGAACGATGAAAATAATGCGCAGATCAAAGTAATCGGTGTCGGTGGCGGCGGATGCAATGCCGTTAACCGTATGATAGATTCGGGAATGAAGGGAATTCAATTCATGGCCATCAATACGGACAAGCAGGCCCTGTCCAAGTCCAAGGCCGAGACGAAGATCCAGATCGGTGAAAAGCTGACCA
>JAGATO010000103.1 GCA_017621195.1 Bacillota bacterium
CGCCGCCGGCAGCTCTCACCGCGCCGGAAAACGCGCCGGCCGCCAGGAATACCAGACACATGATGATGATATTTTCGTCGCCGATGCTCTTCGCCGCCACGGCAAACTTTTCTTCGAAGCTAAGTTCTTTATTCTGCAGAAACGCTACCACCAGGGCGATGAGAAACCCCACGATGGCCGGCATGGCATAAAAGTCGTTGGTCACGATGCCCATGCCGATAAAAATGACCAAAAACACGGCGATGGGAAGCAGCGCCGCGATATTTCCCTTCTTCTCCATACGATCTTACCTCTTTCCTCACAATTGCATACACATATGTTACTTCGCAACATTCCGGGCCGCCTGACGTCCGTCGTTGTTTCAACAGATACTCCGTCACTTTGGTCTCATGATCTAAAAAAAGCGGTGAAAAAGCGCGAATGTTTATTCATCATATCACAAATGTGGTGATATTGTCCAGTGCATCCCAAACGTCTCCTGAACTATCCTGAGGCAATGTGGCGCTGCGGAGCCGCAGGCCTTCCGCCGGATATTAGATGGGCGCTGGCGATCGACCTGGATAAAACAAGCCTGTTATGTCTTGTCTTTCCGTCAGACTGGGAATCATTTTGAAAAGACCCGAAACATTTTTGCATGGAAAAAGAAAAGAGATGCCAACTCCGACAGAAGTCGAGGCCGTCATCTCTTACTCTATGACTTTTTATAATTTCTTTCTTTTTCACATGTTCATTATTTTTCCTGATTCGTTCCATGGATCAATTTCAGAAACCGCTTGTCGTTCATCTGCTCATTCGTAACGTATTTTCCGTCGCAGAACAGGGCGTAGGTGGTAATAGGCGTAGGCGCATTCTGCGCCTCCTCTCTGCTCTCGATCCGAATCGCCCGAAACACCACTCCGTTGTCCCTGGCAACCTCCTCCAAAATCGGAACGTACTTTGCGTTGTACGGACATTGATGGGTATAAAACAGAACGTATCCCGTCCCGTCCACATGAGGGTGTTTTGCGCAAGCCTTGAACTGCGGGGCCGCAGCGTCCTTTTCCAGAGGCTGATACCACAGCTGCACGCCGTTATCGGCTTCATCACATACCGTAAAGCCTTGATATTTCAGAAATTTCGGGTCGGCCAGAAACGGTTTCTTCTTCGCGCAGGATAAGATGCAGAGTCCTTTCTTCCCCCTCTCCCTGCTGTCCTGAATGCAGCTTTCCAGCAGTTCCTTCGCATATCCGTGTCCTTTGAAAGAACCGGAGACCCAAAGACAATCGATGTACATATAGCTGTCCGCGTCGATGGGGTTCCATGCGTTTTCAGCCGGGATGTACTCGATGAAACATTTCCCACGCTCTACGCTTTTCAGAAATACCAGTCCTTCGTCAAATCGTTCCGCAAGCCACACCTTTTTAGAAGAAACCTGTACATCTTTATTGTTGGAAATGGCACAACAGATATGTTCCTGCTCCAGATTTTCCTTTGTGACCCTGATGTATTCCATACCTTCTCTCCTTTTTTACAAAAACCAAACAAGCTAACAAAGATCAAACAAGCTGAGCTGTTCGTGTTTCTCCGGGAACTCATTCAAATACGCAAAACACTCCTTCACTGTGCAGAGCATACCGTTGGCGCGACAAGTATCCATTCGATCCATCCTGAGCTTACTACCACTATCATACCTGACACAATGTGAGAGTCAATCCCCTAAAAAAAATCGTCCCGTGCGATTTTGCACAGGACGGTTTTTCACACATTCACAACACTTTTGACATAGCAATCGTAGATCGCTGTTTATTCTCCACAGCGGAACCGGATGGCTTTCCGTTCCGTGTCCATCTCACACATAGCGCCGATGGGAAGAGTGAGCATCGGCTGGCCGTGGCCTGACTGCACGTTGGACAGAACAGGAACCTGATCCGCATCCGATCGGTTTGTGCTGCGGATGGCGTCCATAATCACGCGCTCCGGTCCGTAATCCGGTTCATCGATACGCATGTCGGTAAACTGCCCCAGAAGGACGCCCTTCACGCGATCCAGCTTTCCCGCATCCCGCAGTTGAAATACGGTTCGGTCCATGTTGCCGATGTGGCCGTGAACCTCTTCCAGAAACAGAATCTTTCCATCGGTCTGAACCTCGTAGGGCGTACCGATGGACGTGGCCACCAGTTCCAGATTGCCCCCGGCAAGCGGCGCTGCCGCAAAGCCCGTACCCTTCTGTTCCACCACCAGCGGATGGTCCTTCGGAACGCGGTAATCGTACTGACCGGGACCGGACAACATTTCCTCGAAGGAAACCCTCGTCTCCTCATCGTACAGGTCCACCATGTTCGAAGACACCATGGGTCCGTGGAACGTGATCAGACCGCACTTCTCCGCAAAGAGATTCAGCAGCGTTGTAATATCGCTGTAGCCCACGAAAATCTTCGGATTGGCCCGGACCAGGTCCAGATCCACGCCGGTGATCATCCGATTGGAACCGTCGCCGCCACGGACGCAGAAGATCGCATCCACCTCCGGATCAGAAAACATCCGGTTGAGCCACCGGGACCGCACCGCCTCTTCTCCTGCCATATAACCGGCCTTATTGGACGTGATGTTGTCCGCCGACTTCACACGATAACTGCGCTTCTCCAAAAACTCCACACAGGCGAAAAACCGTTCTTCGCTGATGAACGAGCTACATGCCACCAAGCCGATGCAGTCGCCCTTTTCCAGCTTTTTTGGATACATCATCCGCATTCTCCTTTCCCTTTCACATTTCAATTTCGCCCGAAGCGATCCTCAGGGACTGTCGGGCATATCATAGAAATTCAATCAAAATGCAGATGCGGGCAATTTCTTGCCCGCACCGCGTGATTGTGCTCCGCAAGGAGCCGGTTTTGCACAGCCGAGGTTACTGTGCAATATTCAGATCGTTCCAATAGATGAAGCTGTTGGAAAGGATATTTACGCCTTCCAGTCTGGTGCTGTGAGCGATGTAGTTAATCGGGCTGTACAGAGGAATCATATTCCATTCCGGATACAGCATTTCGATCTGGATCTTACCCAGCTTTTCGATACGCTCTGCATCGTCAACGGTAGCGGCAGCGTCAGCGGAAGCTGCGGCATACGCTTCGTTGTTGTTGGCTGCGTCCTTATCGTCGAAGCAGGAGTCTAAGATCAGGATGGGTTCCATCCAGCCTAAGGAGTGGATGCCCAGGTCATAGTCGTCAGCATACAGATATTCGTGTACGTAGTTCCAGTCGATGGCTTCTGCGTTCATCTTCATTCCCAGAGCTCTCAGCTGTTCCTGCATACCCTGAACGATGATCTGTCTCGTGCTGTCGGTGGATGCGTACATTCCGAATTCCAGAACCTTTCCGTCCTTATCGCGATAGCCGTCGCCGTCGGTATCGGTCCAGCCGGCTTCTTCTAACAGAGCAATGGCCTTTTCCATATCGTTGGCATAGTTTTCCTGGAAGTTCAGATCCGCTTCTTCATTGTAGTACATCATGGAATCGATGATCATGGAGTATTCCGGCTGAGAAGCTCCATCGGTCAATTCGCAGAGCGCTGCTCTGTCCAGAGCCAGGCACAGCGCCTGACGCAGTCTTACATCATTAAAGATGCTGGTTTCGCTGGTGTTGATTTCCATGAAAGCGATTTCCGGATAGGTCTTATCCTTGATCACAACGCCTTCTACGCCTTCCAGCTGCTTCAGAGCATCGGGAGTGACTCCGGACCAGTAATCCAGCTGACCGCTCTTCAGCTCTTCGATGGCGGTGAAGTCTTCGGTACCGAACTTAACGTAGATTTCTTCTACCGGCATAACACCCTTGTTTTCTACGTATTCGCAGTAGGTAGCGTAGTACGGATTGGCCTTCAGCGTTACGTTGGAACCCGGTTCATAGGATTCTACGTAGTACGGTCCGTAGGGAACGGCGCCCCACATCAGTTCATCCGTGGTCATGGTGGCCAGCTGTTCGGAGTCGATTACGCCCATGAAGCACTCGCCCAGATAGTACAGCAGGTCGGAACGGAATGTGGACAGATGGAAGGTAACGGTTTCGCCGTC
>JAGATO010000104.1 GCA_017621195.1 Bacillota bacterium
AGTGCAGGCTTCATCGCTGAAGATGCCAGGATAGTCCTCCGGCAGAAAGATCTGAATCGCCTCTCCCTTCCGAACGATGGCGGTAAAGGCACGTTCTTCCGATGTGCCCGGGTCCAATACCACGGTCACATGGCGTCCTTCCGGATCGTTCAGGCGTTCGTTGATTCCATCCATGATTTCATCCGTCATTTCCGCATCCAGCCGGTATTCACTGATGATCTCATCTCCCTCAGCGTAGGAAACGCCCGCTGCTTCGATGACTCTTTGTGCTCCGTCCCCCGAAAGCAATGTAGTCAGAAGGATATCTCCCTCCTCCTGTTCTGCGCTGAGGATGATCTCCTGCAGGGTGATCTCCGGATTCAGAACAGACGGCCGTTCCAGCATCGGCGGATCGAAATCATAGCAAGGAAGCGCGCAGACGTATTCTCCATTTTCCCAGAAGAAATACCTGCCGTCCCGGTAGCCTTCGCAATATTCTTCGCTTGTGGTAAAGATCCGCGAGTCCTCTTTTTTGTAAATCTGAGAATAAAATCCGTCACCGCTGAACTGCGTAATGAAGCTATCGCAGCGGGCCAGCAGGGCATCGTCGCTATTGGCATCCAAAACCTCCTGCATGGTGATGCTCACCGCACCGTCGTTCTCTTCCAGTTGGCCGCTTTGACCGCCGCAACCTGCCAGGCCCATGGCAGCCAGACACAGGCAGACCGCCAACGCCAGAACCACCGTTCTCTGTCGCGTCCATTTTCGTTTATTCGTGCAAATCATCTCTAAAATCGCTCCTTTCCCCTGATTTCTTTTCAAACTCCATCTTGCATTTCCCGAACCAGGTCATTATAATAGGAATCTGGTTCCTCTTCGGGCGGAATCCGGGAATAAACGAGAGTATAAGAATCTTTACGAAAATGCAGGTACACATCGATGATACAAGTATTATTAAAAGCCGTTTCCTTCGTATTATGTATGGCTTTGGCCTATCTTCTGAAACATTCCCACGTTCTTCGGGAAGATGACCACCGGGTGGTCAGCACCATCGTCACCAACGTGACGCTGCCCTGTGCCATCATCTCCTCCTTTCAGAATTTCAATCTGGATCTGTCGCTGTTTTTCTTTCTTCTTCTGCCCATTGTATCCAACAGCATTCTGATCTTTCTGGCCTGGTTTACGGCCAGAAACAAGAGCAGCGAGGTCAAAGTCTATCAGCTGACCAACTTTTCCAATTACAACATCGGCAGCTTTACCCTGCCCTTCATTCAGAACTTTTTAAGTCCCACCTGTGTGGTGGCCGCCTGTTTGTACGACACGCCCAATGCTTTCTTCACCATGGGCGGAACGTACACCCTGGCCAGCCGTTTCAAGGAGGAGTGTCCCACCTTCACCTTCCTGGGATTTTTCAAGCGGATCATGAGCTCCGTCACCATCAAGGCCTACACAGTTCTTTTGATCCTCACCGTGCTGCACATTCACATTCCGCAGGCGGTCTTCACACTGGTAGCTCCGGCGGCCAATGCCAACGCCTTCATGTCCATGTTCATGCTGGGTCTGTATCTGGACTTCGATTTTCAAAGGGAAACCCTGCTGAAAATCGCCAAGCCCCTGAGCATTCGCCTTGTGGTAGGAACCGTCCTCTCGTTTCTCATCTTTCGCTTCGTTCCGCTGTCTCTGGAGCTGAAGCGCACAGCCATGCTGGTTCTGTTTGCTCCCTTTGCCTCGCTGAATCCGCTGTACACCGAAAAGATCGGAAGCGACTACAAGACCTCGGCCATGTGCAACTCCATCGGCATCGTGGTCAGCATGATCCTCTTTTCCGCCATGCTGACCGTCTGGAACGCCTGATCTCTATTCCTGCAGCGCCGCCATCACCGACGGAATCAGCTGCTTCTTTCGAGACACCACGCCGGGCAGGATCAGACTGCCGCCTGTGCATTCCAGCTCCGGAAAGGCTCTCGACAGGATCTCCTCGGCCTGCTCTCCCTCGTACAGAAGCTCCGTCTTCTCCTCCAGAATATTGGTCATCATCAGGCATACCATATCCAGTCCGCGCTCTTTACTGGCCCCTTCCATATACGGGATCATCCTCTTTTTCAGCGCTTCCAGTTCGCCCGCATCCATGGAATTCACCTGGCCTGCGCCGAAGGATACATCCTTGATGGCAAAGGTCTTGAAATCCTGATAGAACAGATCTTCTTCCGACTTGTCGCGGAAATCGCTGCCCGCTCGGAACATTTCGGCGGCGAAGGTCTCCGGCACGATGCCGGCAATCTGGGCCAGCGCGTTGGCCGCCATGCGGTCCACGGCCGTACAGGTGGGCGAACGGAACATCAGCGTGTCGGACAGGATCGCCGCACACAGAAGCCCCGCGATGGACGGCGTCAGCTCCACGCCGTTTTCCAGATACATCTGGTAGACGATGGTGGCTGTACAGCCTACCGGCTGGTTGCGGAAGAACACCGGCGACATGGTCTCGATGCTTGCCAGGCGATGATGGTCGATGATCTCCAGCACCTCGGCGTTGGCAATGCCGTCCACGGCCTGGGTCTTTTCGTTGTGATCCACCATGATGACCGGCTTCTTGCGCATGTTCAGCAAAAACCGACGGGAGATCATTCCTACGTAGTTTCCCTGACGGTCCAGCACGGGGAAGTCACGATGGCGCTTTTCCGTCATCACCTTCTTGACGTACTCCGTAAAATCGTCCTCCCGGAAGGTTACCAACCCCTCCGTGCGCATGAAATATCCGATGGGCGCGCTCTGATTGATCAGACGGGCTACGGAATATGTACTGTGCTTCGTGGAAATGATGGAGCAATCCTTGTCCTGCGCCATCTTCTGAATGGTCTTCGTCACCGGTGCGCCGTTGCAGATCACCAGACACTGGGCCGCCATTTCAATGGCACAAAGCTGTGCCTCAAAGCGGTCGCTGACGATGACGATGTCGTTGGGCTTCACGTGTTCTTCGATGATGTCGGGACTG
>JAGATO010000105.1 GCA_017621195.1 Bacillota bacterium
AATAAGCGGATCCTTCTCGGAAAATATAGGCCGCCAGCGTACCATCCATGTCCAACTGATCGCTGGCGTTCTGCGCCAGCCATCTGATCTTTTTCCATTTGCGCAATCCTATGGTCACAGCGTCCAAAGTGTTGCTGCGGCCATGATTGCCAGCACAGCGGACAACAGCCATACGGCGTTCTTACATTCTGGATCCGCTTTCATTTTTTCCCGGTTCGACTTTTCGAAGTGCAGGTACAAAACAATGGCTCCGTAAAATGCGATCACCGAAATTCCTTTGTACATTCGAAAGACATCCTGCGCCAACAATCCTGAATACAAACTCCGCCGCAGATATTGGCTCAGAAGCGTATATCCCAATACGAATCCGTATATGACAGGTCGTTTCACGTCCAGCTTGGGAACGCCACGCACCGCTGACTTAATTCGTTCCATCACGATGTTTACCTCACTTTCCCATCCATGTCGAGCTGGTCAACAGCGCCAATGCGAAACACATGGCGATACAGTATAGCCAATACACCGGCTCCAACGTTCGGTTTTCCCGAAACAGCGGGCGGTTACAGGCGAGACAGCGAACCACCACTGCGATCGCCAGAAAGATCCCGCTTTGGATACCGATTCCGGTCAGAACATGTCGCGAATGCATCACATAATACTCACCGGAGAACAGCCTGACGAAAGAGATCAGCCAGATCACCGAAAAATACAGCATCTTCACACAACCCATCGGCGTCTCCATCAGCGTGATTTCCCGAAAGGCGGACCAAAGCGTTTTTCCGTCGTTCATTTTTTCCCTCCTCATTTAAAATTCGTTTTACAGTCTTTTTTCATTATTATAGCGTTGTACATATTTTTTGTTAAGTAGAAAATATTGTAGGCGTTTTCACTGTAATGGCAACATGACTTTTACTCACTTTTCCTTTAATATAAATATAAGTTGGTTTTAATTATTTCTAGGATGTTGCTATGTCTACATTCCAGAAAATTGATATATACAAAATACCATATCCAGAAGGAGCCACGATCGGACACGATCACTGCGGTTGGGCAATTTGGGAGGCTATCTACCTTGTCTCAATCGTGGCGGGCATAATTGTGGAGAGATACAAGAAGCAGTCAGACAAATTTCCAATTTGATTATTTCAACCAACTCTCTGCTTCATCTGCCAGGTTTTGCAAATAGTAAAAAATGTCCTGTATGGTAGCCGTCACAAATTGCGTGATGGGCTTGTAAACAGAACGGGAGCGTCACTCTGCCGTTCCCATTGATCAGTTTACCTGTAGTAAATATAGGCGGTAAATACGTGCCTACCGCGAACACGTTGAGGTTAAACGACGTGAACTCTATCCATGGTACCGAGGATATATCAAAGCAGTTCCTTGGCATATCGTTCATCGGAAACATTTTGCTTGTATCGCAGGTGTCCATAACCTCAACGCAACGTTCATAAAATGACTTGAAGTTTCGGTCATATTTGCACCATAATACGTGGAATTTCTCGCTCTCCTGCGGCATAAAGGTAAAAGACGGATTTACTTCATTATAATATCCGATATTGCCATCCTCGTCGTGGTTAAAACGCAAAAATTCAAAATGGTTGACGGTATTTGCTATCCACCATATCAATGTCGGATACAGTCTGATGCCTTTGTCTTTCACTCGGTGGTATATTTCTGTTATATCCACATCGACGGTAACGCTATAAGTACAGCGAACGTCATAATAGTAGTGGAGAAACTATTTTTTCTTTCCCACGAATCCATATCAATTTTTGAGAAGGTTGCATTTCGGTTTGTTAGCATACTCTCACCTACAAATACAAGTTTGTTAAACTGAATTGTACATACTGACCGATAGGATATTTATTCACTTTCCATCCGTTCCATCTCCCGTTCCCCTCTCGTCAGTTCCGGCCACACCGTGGCCATCATGGTCAGGAAGCAGGCAGCGCCGCCGATGAAATTGGACACCGGTTCTGCTCCAAACACGCCGAACACGCCGAATCCCACCCGCGGGAAGATAAAGGTCAGCGGAACGACGATGACCGCCTTGCGCAGCAGAGAGAAGAAGATTGCCTGCTTGGACTTTCCCAGAGCCACGAAGGTGGACTGGCCGATGAACTGCAGTACCATCATGAAAAATCCGAAGTAGTAGATCCGCATGGCCGGAACGCCCAGCTCAAACTGCTGAGGATCCCTGCTGAACAGGCCGATGAAAATTTCGGGGAAGGTGTGGACGATGAACCACATGATCAGCGTATATGTAATTCCCACCACGCAGATGAACTTGATGGCCTCCTTGATGCGCCCGTAGCACTTGGCCCCGTAATTGTAGGACATCACCGGCTGCGCGCTGTGAGTCACCGCCAGCGCCGGCTGAGAAATGACTTCCCGGACCGTATTGACGATGGTCATGACGCCCACGTAGGCGTCGCCGCCGAAGGTCTGAAGGTTGATGTTGCAGGCAACCTGCACCATGCTGTTGGTAGCTGACATGATAAAGCCGGTGATACCCAGTCCGACAATTCGTTTGACCCGGCTGACCTGCAGCCGGAAATACTTCAATTCCAGCCGCACCAGCGCCCGCCGTCCCGTCAGGAACCGCATCGTCCACAGCGCCGAGCAAAACTGCGCCACCACGGTGGCGATTGCCGCACCGCGGATCCCCATGTGAAATCCGAAGATCAGGATGGGGTCCAGAATCGTGTTGAGGACAGCGCCGATCCCTACGGTGATCATACCTTCCCGACCGAAGCCCTGAGCGTTGATGAAGTTGTTCATACCCAAGCTAATCATGACGAAGATGCTGCCCAGCAGGTAGATGGACAGATACTGCTCCGCCATGGCGTAGGTGTCCTGGCTGGCGCCAAACAGCATCAGCATGGGGTGGCGGAAGATCAGCCCCAGAGCCGTCAGCGTAGCGCCGATGCAGAGCAGCAGAAAGAACGAATTCCCCATGACGAAGGCTGCCTCCTCCTGGCGCTCCCTGCCGCGCTCCATAGAAAACAGTGGCGCACCACCCATGCCGCAGAGGTTTGCAAAGGCCGAAACCAGCGCGATGATGGGAAGACACACTCCCAGCGCTGTCATGGACAGCGTGGCGTTTTCGGGAATCCGGCCGATGAAGAACCGGTCGATGATGTTATACGCTACATTCAACAGTTGGGCCAGCGTCATGGGCACTGCCAGGCTTATGACCGCCTTGACCACGCTTCCCTGAGAAAAATCACCTTTCTTCAAAACTCTCACCTCACAAAAAAAAGAAAAGGAATCGTTTCTCCCCTTTCGAAACTCTCCTTTTCTTATCTTATCATGGTTTTATCCGTTTGTCAGCCGCGATTTCTTCCTCGGCGGCCGCGAGCGACCGCGGACCGCGCATTTGCTCGACGTTCGTGGACTGCCCATTTGACCGGCAGTCCCGACGCTACATCAGCTTCTGGCCGTTGATCCGCAGGATGAACTTCAGTTCCAGCTTTTCCGCCGCCTTTTTACAGAGGATCATGCGGTTCAGGAAAATCTCGAAGTAATCCATCACCGCGCAGATGCTGGTATCGATCCGCAGGCGCAGCTCAATCTCCTTCTTCTCCACGTTGATCAGCAGCTTGGACTGCTTTACGGAATAATTCACACGGTCGTGAATGTCGAAGGTGATGTGGTCGGTGTTGCGGACCCGGGTATCCCGCACGTCGCACTTGTCCGCCAAAATCAGCGCCGCGGCAATGGGATTCACCGGAAATGCCGTCTTTTCGTCATGGTTTCCGATGGCGGTTACGATGGTGGCAATGTCCTCCGCATCGGCGCCCATCTTATCTAAAATTCGGAAGGCCATGACGGCGCCGCTCTGGGCGTGGTCGATGCGATTGACCACGTTGCCGATGTCGTGGAGATAACCGGCAATCTGCGCCAGCTCCGCCTCCCGGTCCGAGTAGCCCATGGTTTCCAAGATCCACCGGGCATCGTGAGCCACCTTTCCCACGTGGGCAAAGCTGTGCTCCGTATAACCCATGGCGATCAGCGACTCATCCGCCTTTCGGATGTATGTGGCTATGGCTTCATTGTTTTTTATGTCTTTAAATGTAATTTTCAAAGGAACCCTCCTTTCTTTTCCCTCATATCTCTTCTATAGTCCCATTATGTCATAAACTCGAAATTTTACCTACCCCTTTTTCAGTAAAATTCCCGTAAAGATTACTTGTCCAGTTGGCCTTCGAACTGCTCTTCCACGATCCTGTTTCCGAAGCGGGCCAGTACCCGCTTAAAATCGCCGATGGACAGAGCCAGAGTGGCCGTATTGACGCAGGGGTGGAAGTTGATGATCTTGTCGTCCGCCGCGCTGACGATGGCATAGTCCAGAACCAGGACCACATCGGCGGCGTTTTCGTGGATCAGTCCGAAGGGCGTCACCGAACCGGGAATCAGACCCAGATACTGATCCAACTCCTCCGGCGATGTGAAGCAAGCCTTCTTTCCTCCCGTCAGTCGTTTCAGCTCGTTGAAGTTCAGACGGCGGTCTTCCTTCAGGACCACAAGATAATAAACCTCGTTACTCCTGTCCTTGACGAACAGATTTTTCATCTTCATCCCCGGGAAATCCGTATTGAACCGCAGCGCTTCCTCCGTGGTGAATACCGCCGGATGATGCTTGATCCGATAGGAAATCCCCATTTCCGCCAGCAGATCGTAGAGGCGCTGTTCGTCGGGGTTCGAGATGTTTCGCATTTCACTTTCGTGTGTTTCGCTCATGATGTCCCTTTCCAAAAAGCCGAACAGCGCAACCGCAGCCGAGGCTGTGATTGCGCTGTTGAAATTCAGTATCTGATTATACCAGTTCCAGGAATACCATTTCGGCGCAGTCGCCTCTTCTGGGTCCTAACTTCAGGATTCTGGTGTAACCGCCGTTGCGTTCTGCATACTTGGGTGCAATTTCGTCGAACAGCTTGGTTACAACGTCTTCGTCCATGACATAAGCCAGTACCTGTCTTCTTGCGTGCAGGTCACCGCGCTTTGCTAAGGTAATCAGTTTTTCAGCTTCTCTTCTCGTTTCCTTTGCTCTGGTGTCAGTGGTGGAAATTCTTCCTTCTCTGAACAGGTCGGTAACGAGATTTCTCAGCATCAGCTTTCTGTGGGCAGTGGGTCTGCCTAACTTTCTATAGCCGGGCATTGGAGAACCTCCTTCCTTTCGTCTTACTCATCGCTGGGCTTTAATCCGAGGCCCAGCTCTTCCAGTTTGTGCTTTACTTCATCCAGGGACTTCTTTCCGAGGTTTCTCACCTTCATCATGTCATCCTCTGTCTTGTGGGTCAGTTCTTCCA
>JAGATO010000106.1 GCA_017621195.1 Bacillota bacterium
ATGCCTATTTTGAAAGTTTTCGATCATTTTCTTTCAAAATCTTTCATATTTCGCAATTCCGACAGCAACGGCCCCGCCGCAGCCATCAGTCCCGACGGATCGCTGACCTGGCGCAGCGCATCGATTGCCCCTGACATCTGGTCGATCCGGCGTTCCGCCTTCGTATCCGCCAGAAAAGCCTTCGCCACCTCCAGCGACTGTCCCAGCCGCTCCACCGTGTTGTTGCGCCCTGATGCCCGATCCAGCTGGCGCAGATGATTCACCTTATCCAGCGCATCCGTCAGCGTCCGCATCCGGTCCAGCATCAGTTCCATGCGAAACGTATCGAAATAGGCGGGCAGCGAAATCGACAGCCGCGGCAGCGTCGGCGGCCTCCATATGTAACCGTGCCCCGAAGTCCCGTTCTGCAGAGCCAACAGCAGCACCAACAGCACCAAAGGATGCATCGCAACCTCCCTCTGCGGCCCTCACGCTTTCCCGATGGGAGTCCCGGCCGCTCCTTTCATTTATATGAAATTCCTCATTCACGTGTGCACATTTTCCGGCTCCGGCCGCGTATATATGAAGAAAAAAGAAACGAGGTCATCCCATGAACAGAAACATCGACGAACAGTTGCTGATGAACCTGGCCCAGCAGGTGGGCCTGGATCCCGGCAATCCCTCAGGCAATCTCTCCGGCAATTCCTCCGGCAATCGCGGCGGAAACCGCCGCTCCGATCCCAGTCGCTCCTCCGACGACGTCCGCCGGGACGCTCTGGCCGCAGCAGAGGCCATGAAGGGCCGAAGCGAAGAAGAGATCTTGTCGGAGCTCCTTCGCCTCAAAGCCCAGCTTCAGAAAAATCCCGGCGCCTATGAAAAACAAATCCGCGCAGTGAAATCCCTGCGCGGAATGATGAATCCGGAACAGCGCAAACGCCTGGATCGGATTTTGGATCTGCTGGAACGGTAATCCGTCGGGCGCTCATCCGTCCCGTTACGCCTCCAGCGGCAGATTGGGGAATGCATCCAGCGTAAAATCGCTGGTCATTCCCGCCTGATATTTGTAGTAAGCCGCACAGGCGATCATCACGCCGTTGTCGGTGCAAAGGATCGGCGGCGGGCAGTACATGCGAATCCCTTCCTTTTGGCAGGCATCGCCCAGCATCTCCCGCAGTCTGGAATTTGCCGCAACGCCGCCGGCCACCACGATGCGCTTCTGACGGCGGGTCTTTGCCGCCCGGATGGTTTTGGCCACGATCACATCCATGACCGCCTGCTGGAAGCTGGCAGCCACATCCGCCTCACAGACGGACAGGCCCTTCTGCCTCTGACCGTTCAGATAGTTCAGAACGCCGGTCTTGATTCCGCTGAAGCTGAAGTCCAGGCTGTCCTTTTCCAGAAAGACTCTGGGAAATTCGATGGCGTGGGGATTTCCCTCTTTGGCCAGCTTGTCGATCAGCGGCCCGCCGGGATAGCCCAGTCCCAATACGCGGGCCACCTTGTCGAAGGCCTCGCCCACGGCGTCATCCCTGGTTTGTCCCAGAACTTCAAAGCTGTTGTAATCCTTGACATCCACGATACAGGTGTGGCCGCCGGATACGACCAGCGCCATGAAGGGCGGCTCGAGATCTTCAAATGCCACGTAATTGGAGCTGATGTGCCCCTGAATGTGATGAACCCCCACCAGAGGCTTTCCCGTGGCAAAGGCTACCGCCTTGGCGTGAGCCAAACCGATCAGAAGAGCCCCCACTAGTCCAGGCCCACAGGTAACGCCGATGAGATCCACGTCCTCCATGGTGACGCCGGCCTCGTCCAATGCCTTCTGGTACACGCTGTTGATGTTGTTTAAATGATGGCGCGATGCGATCTCCGGTACGACGCCGCCGAACACCTTGTGAACGGCGATCTGAGAAGAGATGATATTGGATCTCACCTTTCTCCCGTCCGCAACGATGGCGATGGCCGTTTCGTCGCAGCTGCTTTCGATTCCCATTGTAATGAACTGTCCGTCTTTCATGGTTTACCTCATGTTGAGGAAATGCCGGTCCAGGCCGAAGATGCAGCGGCTGTCCGCCGTCATATGCCTGCAGTTTTCGCAGGACTGGTAATCGGTCATGTTGAACATGCTCACGTCGCTGCGGCCGGAAAACCGGCTACAGTGAGATGCTGAAACGCTCATTCCCTCATTTCTGTCTTCATACTCATCGTGATCGTAATATCCTCTCACGCATTCCACTTCCTTTCCCTCGTACTGACAAGTCTCGGCGGAACCTCGCCGCTCGTTGGCAGTATGTGCGAAAGGAAAAAATTTATACCTGTCTAAACCTGACGCCTCTAATTCTGTCGCCACATGATCAGAGCATCCTCATCGTTGTCCTCGTAATATCCTTTCCGACGTCCGGCTTCCTGAAAGCCGAAGCTGCGGTACAGCGCCAGCGCCGGGTCGTTGGAAGGTCTGACCTCCAGAGTGAAGGCCCGGATCCCGTGATCCTCCTCGCACGTTTCGAGGAGCCGGGTCAACACCGCCTTTGCGATTCCGCAGCGCCGATGCTCCGGGCTCACCGCCACGTTGGTGATGTGTCCCTCGTCCACGATGAGCCACACACCCGCGTATCCGGCGATCTCTCCGTCCTCCGTCTCCGCCACCAGATAGAAGGCCAGCGGATTCTTCACCACGTCCTCTTCAAAGGACTGTCGGCTCCAGGGTGCCGCAAAGCATCTGGCATCCAATTTCGCCAGCGCGTCCACATCCTGTGCTCCGGCTTTTCTGATATGAAAATTCACGCGTTCCTCCCATTCTATCGTATATCGACAATATACGACAATAATTGATATTACACGGTTTTACCCATTTTTTCTTCCAGCTTCCGCTGAGCCTCTGCCTGGCGCAGATACACCGGCTCCATCTGCCCCAGCGGCGTCTGCTTTCCTTCCAGAAACAGCCTCCGCCCCAGCTTTGCCACGGACAGAGCCTCCTGATAGCGCCGTTGCTTTGGGGCGAATTCCACTTCGATCCCCCGGTCCGCCGCTTCCTGTGCCCAGCCGCGGATGGCGTCTTCGTAACGGTCCAGTCCGTCACCGAAAAACAGCAGCTTAGCTTCGGCCTGTGCCGATTTTTCTCGGGTGGACACGGCCGTCTCCAGTTTCTGAAGAAAGTCCGTTAGCTCGTAAGCTCCATCTTTCACCAGCTGCACCGCCTGGCCGCAGTCACTTCCGTCCTGGGACCGTTCCCAGCCGTAGGCTCCGGCATAGACCTGATTCCGACGGGCGTCGAACACGGGACAGGCGATCACTTCCTCCTGCTCCATATGATAAGCGAAGGCCCGCAGCGTCGGCACGCCCAGGATCGGCACGTTCAGCGCTTGAGCCAGTCCCTTGGCCGTGGCCATACCGATGCGGATCCCCGTAAAGGAACCGGGCCCTTCCGACACTAAAATCCCCGTTACATCGTTTATCGACAATTCACATTTTGTCAACAGCTGCTGGATCATGGGGATCAGATGCTGCAGATGATTCATGGTTTCATCCGAGCTCTGTACCTTGCACAGGCCCGCTTCATCGATGAGGGCCACCGACGCTCTGGCACCCGTCGTTTCAATGGCTAACAATTTCATGGTTATCCTCTTTCCTGTAAATCATTTATGGTCAACTGACGATTCTCCGGCCAGCTTACGGAAGCGACACGCTCACCTTCCCGAGCTCCGTAGCTCAGTTCCACCCGGATCGTCCTGGCCGGAAGAATGTCTTCGATCAGATCCGCCCA
This sequence comes from Bacillota bacterium, assembly GCA_017621195.1. Taxonomy (GTDB): domain Bacteria; phylum Bacillota; class Clostridia; order Peptostreptococcales; family Anaerovoracaceae; genus RGIG446. The sequence continues at coordinate 3,743 of JAGATO010000106.1, forward strand.
CTCGATCAGGCAGACGCCTTTTCCGAACAGATACTCTTCAAAGCCGATCTCGAACAGTTCATCGGGATCGCTGACCCGGTACACGTCGAAGTGGTACAGCGGAAGCCGCCCCGAATGGTATTCGCACACGATGGTAAAGGTGGGACTGGTGATCATATCCCCAATCCCCAGCCCTGCGGCAACCGCCTTGGTCAAGGCGGTCTTTCCGGTGCCCAGATCGCCGATCAGCGCCACCACATCGCCGGACTGAAGTCCGTTTGCCAGCTGATGTCCCAGTCGTTTCGTATCCTCTTCGCTCCCCAGGAGCCATTCCCGTTTCATATCCGTTTCTTCTCCTTTTTCTCCAATACCGATTATTTTACCACGTTCCGCTCTCTATGTCCACGAATGATCACACGGCGTTGAGAAGAAATATCCAGGCCAGGCCATAATACGTCACCACGGCCACCAGGTCGTTGATGGTGGTGATCAGCGGACCGGACGCCACCGCAGGATCCACGTTCAGCTTCTTAAAGAGCAGCGGAATTGCCGTACCGGAGATGCTGGACAGCAGGATGGATACCATCAGTGCCGCTCCCGTGCAAAGGGCGATGGACAGAGCGAAGGCCGCCGCCTGCCCTTTCAGCGCCACCAGATACAGGCAGATCAGTGCCACGGACAGCAGGCCCAGGATCGCTCCGTTGGTCAGTCCGACCCTGGCTTCCTTTCCGATGAGAAACAGCTTCTCCTTCCGGCTCAGCCGCTCGTCCATCAGTACGCGGATTGTCACGGCCAGAGACTGGGTTCCGGCGTTTCCGGCCATGTCCAGAATCAGCGACTGGAAGCTCATGATGATGGTCAGTTGGGCCACCACCTGCTCAAACAGTCCCACGACGCTGGAGACCACCAACCCCAGCCCCAGGAGAACGATCAGCCATGGCAGCCGCTTTCCGATGCTCTTTTTCAGCGGTTCCCGCAGGTCCTCCTCCGCCGACAGACCGGCCAGCTTTGCGTAGTCGTCTCCCAGCTCCTCGTCCACCAGGTCCGTAATGTCCTGTGACGTGAGGACACCCCGCAGCTTATTCCCTCCGTCCAGCACGGGAATGGAGTCCTCCGAATAATCTCTGATCCGCTCGATGCAGTCGTCGATCTGTTCATCTCCGTATACGTAGGGATAGGATGTCATGATAATCGTATCCAGCTGCGTTCCTTCTCTGGCGATGATCAGATCCTTCAGATCGATGGCCCCGGCCAGAATGCCGTCCTCATCCACAACGTAGATCGTGGAAATGTTATCGTTTTCCGCCGCCTTCTCCACCAGTTCCCGCATGGCCTGACGCACGCTGCTTCCCTGGCGGATCGACACGAAGTTGGTGGACATTTTGCTGCCGATCTCATCCTCGTCGAAGGAGCTGAGCAGCCGGATCTCCCGCTGCACCTCGTCCTCCATCAGCCCGATCAGCGTATTGCGGCTGGCCTTGTCCATCTGCTGCAGATACGCCACCGCCGCGGCCGGTTCCTGCCGGGACAGGATCTTTACCTGTTCCCCGATGGTCAGCTCTCCGAAGTAGTCTCCCACGTGGTCGGTGTATTCCAGAACTTCCGCCAGCGTCTCCACCGGCAGAACACTGTACAATCGGCTTCTTTCTTCCTTCGTCAGAAGTTCCATCGCCGAAGCGATGTCCCTCTCGTGATACGCCCGGATCGCCTCTCTCATCCCGCCGGGAGTCAAGCTGCTGCGGAGAATCTCAGTGATCTCCGTCTTGTAATCCGGGTGCTGTCCCATGGTCGGGATTTCAATCTTCATGTTCTTCTTTACTGTCATTGTCCTCTTCCTCCTTTCGGCGCGGAAGCCATGGCTCCGCTCATTCTATCCGCGCGTAAACCTCAGCTCCGCTCATCCTCTCGATGCAGATACGACCGTCGCACTTCGGAAAAAGGGCACAAAAAAACCACTGTCGCCTTCTAAAGCGCTCTGAACCGTAACCGCCTTACGCGATGCAGTGCAGCCTTCGAAACGGGCAATGGCATTTCATTCAAAAAAGGATCAATCAAGGGACAGCCCATAGCCGTTCCGTCTTTGACGCCCTACCGAGCCCTTGTCCGTGCTACGACTCCAACTACTGCTGTCCATGATTTCACCTCACAATCAAGTAAATTTGTTTTTCAACCTATTTAATATACCACATAAAGCGGAATATTTCAATAGTTTTCAGTGTTTGCTTACGTTGGCCCACGTTCGCTCACCGTTCCTTCCTGCGTCAGTCTTCTTCCGTCCAACGCTTTCGAAGCGATCCCAAAATCGAGCCTCCTCCGTTAGCCATGGAGGAAGTGGGAAATGCGCTTGTACAGAACGAAGGTCACAACAGCGTTGATCCCCGCCTTGATCAGGTTGAAGGGCAGGATGATGGTGGGAATCATGGCGGCCACCGCTTCTCTCGGCATTCCGGAATAGATCGGTGTGATGATCAGATTTGCCACGCACATAACGACGCTCATGGTGATGACGCCGGCCACCAGCGCGATGATCGCGCTCTTTCTCGTCTTATGGTGCTTGTAGATGTTTCCTGCGACGATGGCAAAGGAACCGGTAGCAGCGATGTGCATGATGATGCCCCAGATCTGTCCGCTGGCACTGACGGTGGTTCCCTGGATGACGGAAACCAGGACGGTCAGCAGAACGCCTGCCGCCGGTCCGAACGCAAATGTTCCGATGAAAATAGGAATGTCCGCCGGATCATATTCCAGGAAGGGCGCAGCCGGGAAGAGAGGGAAGTGAATCAGCAGCACCAGGACGATGGATATGGCAACCAGCATTGCCATCTTGGCCAGCTTAAGGGTTTTATTGGGTCGATTGTTTGTGTTATACATGTTATATTCCTCCTTTTCGTTCCGCTTCTGTCAGGAAAAAGAAACCCCTTGAGTTGTCTCAAGGGGTTGTATAATCAAAAGAAATCACGTGGAACCTGCCGCCGTATCGGTCGCTGGACCGCCTTGGCATTTCATGTTGGATGCGTTTCTTTCATCCGGACTGTACCGTCGGTACCGGGATCACACCGGTTCGGCCTTTCGGCTCGCGGACTCGCAGCTTTGCTTCGGCTCGAATTCGTGCCTTGCGTTCTGATTACCGCCGGTGAGGAATTTCACCTCGCCCTGAAACAGATCATGTAACATTGTTAGTATAGCCATATCACCACGCTCTGTCAAGGTTTCTCCTCACTTTTTTCTTTCGCCAGCCCGCTTCAACGGCTATCGTGTCCGGATTGTCGATTGACTTGACATCCTCTGAACCAAAATATTTCCTTGTTGCTCATCCTTGGCTCTTGACGCAATTCAGAACCACTCCTAAAATGTAAATAAGATGAGGAAAGAGATTTGTTGTTGCTGGTATTCCCATAAGCAGAAAGGAGACGACACAAATGAAGAAAAACTTACGAGGGAAACATGCCATCGTTACCGGCGCAGCAAAAGGAATTGGCAGAGGAATCGCAGAACGGTTTGCCCAGGAGGGTGTCGACGTCCTGCTGGCAGATATTCTCGGAGATCAGGCAAAGGAGGCAGCCGGTGAATTGGAAGCCGCCTATGGAATCCGGGCGGAAGGCTATGCCATCGACCTGAGTTCCAACGATGAAATCGAAGCCATGATGGATTACGCCAACAAGACCTTCGGCTCCATCGACATTCTGGTCTGCAACGCCGGAATTACGATCCACAACTGGGCCACCGACTACTCTATCGAAGAGATCGACAAAGTATTCGCCCTGGACATCCGCAGCTATTATCTTTGCGCCCGAACCGCAGCCAGATACATGAAACAACAGGGAAAGGGAAGCATCGTCATGATCTCTTCCGCCAACTCTGTCATCTACCACTCCAAGCGCTCTCTCTATAACGTTTCCAAATCCGCAACCGCGGGAATGGCAGGAACGCTGGGAGTCGAACTGGCGCGGTTCGGCATCCGGGTCAATTCGGTAGGTCCCGGTTACGTAGCTACCGACCTGGTGAA
>JAGATO010000107.1 GCA_017621195.1 Bacillota bacterium
GTTCCGCCGTCCGATCCCACATCGATCAGGTAGTCCGCCTGCTTCATCACATCCATATTGTGCTCGATCACAATGACGGTGTTCCCCCGATCCACCAGACTGTCCAATAGCTCCATGACTTTCTCTACGTCCGATGCGTGAAGTCCTGTGATGGGTTCATCCAATACGTAGATATTCCCCTTCTTGTCCAGGTATTTCGCCAGCTTCACCCGCTGGCGCTCGCCGCCGGACAGTGTGGACAGGGGCTGTCCCAGCGAAAGATAGGGCAGGCCTACTTCCAGCATAGCCCCCAGGGCCTTGCGCAGCTTTCGGTTGTCTTCGAAAAACTCGTAGGCTTCTCCGGCAGACATATTCAGGATCTCCACGATATTCTTTCCCCGGTACCGGTAGGACAGGGCCTCTCCGCTGTACCGCTTTCCTTCGCAGGCTTCGCAGACCGTGGTGACCGGATCCATGAAAACCAGCTCCGTGACGATCTGTCCCCGACCGCCGCAGACGGGGCAGGCACCCTTGCTGTTGAATGAAAAAAGGGATGTACTCACTCCGTTTTCCGCCGCCATGACCTTGCGGATTTCATCGAAGAACCCCAGAAACGTGGCAGGGGTGGAGCGGCCTGTAGCCGTCACGGGAGACTGATCCACCAATACCACCCGGTCGGCGTACTGTTTGGCAAACACGTCACGAATCAGCGAGCTTTTCCCCGAACCGGCCACGCCGGTGACCACCGTCAGCACATTCAGAGGGATGTCCACAGATACCTGCTTCAGATTGTGAACCGCGGCGTTGCGCACCGGCAGAAATTCCCGCGCTGACCGCGGTGCCGCTTTTAGCGGTGTCTCCTGCTTCAGCGCATTTCCCGTCCGGGTACCGGAGAGCAGCAGGTCCTCGTAGCTACCCTGAAACAGAATCTGGCCGCCGTTCTTTCCCGCCAGCGGGCCGACGTCGATGACCTGATCGGCGATGGAGATCACGTCTTTGTCGTGTTCCACTACCAGCACAGTATTGCCCTTGTCCCGCAGACTCTGTAAAAGCCGGGTCATACGGTATACGTCCCGGGGATGCATGCCTGTGCTGGGTTCGTCGAAGATATAAGTCATACCGGTGAGGCTGCTTCCCATGTAGCGCACCAGTTTCAGCCGCTGGGCTTCACCTCCGGAGAGGGTGGAGGATTCCCGATCCATGGACAGATAAGGCAGTCCGATGTCGATCATCCGCGTCAGAGATGCGGTCAGCGCCTCTACGATGGTAGCCGCCCGTGGGTCATCGATGGTGTTCAACACCTTCACCAACTGCGTAAATTCCATGGCGCACATTTCGTCGATGCTGTACCCGGCCACCTTGCAGGAAAGAGCTTGGGCGTTAAGCCGCCGCCCGTGGCAATCCGGGCAGGTCTTTTCCTCCATGAACTGATTGAGCTTACGCAGCGTATGATCGTTTTGTTCCTCCGGTCCCTTCATCAGACACAGGCGCGGAAACTGGTTTTTAATTCCTTCTACCCGTTTATGGACCCGTGGACCGTCCGGTTCTTTGCTTCCGAACAGGAGCAGGTTTTTCTCTTCCGGCGTGTAATCCCGGTATTTTTTATCCAGATCAAACAGCCCCGAATTGGTGTACTGTTTCCAATAGTAATTTCCCACGCCGAAGGCCGGTAGGTTGATCA
>JAGATO010000108.1 GCA_017621195.1 Bacillota bacterium
GGTGAAGCTGGTGATCCCGCGGAAAACCAACTGGCGGACGGCGCTGAATCAGTTGGGCGACATTCTTCACCGCTACAGCGGCGACGTTCCCGTGTGGATTCTGGTGGAAGAGACTGGCCAGAAGCTGAAAACCAGTCCCGACATGTGGGTGGAACCGGGCGACTATTTCTACGCTCAGGTGAAGGCACTGCTGGGACCGGACTGTATCCGAAAGTGAAAATCGCAGGAAGCGTATCGCGGACTGTGAGTATATGTATGAGAAAGAGAGATTGTTATGAAGAGAATTGGAGTATTGACCAGCGGCGGAGATGCGCCGGGTATGAATGCGGCGATCCGTGCTGTCGTCAGAACAGCGATCGCAGAGAACATGGAAATTTACGGAATTGAACGGGGATATGAAGGTATGATCAACGGGGAGATCCGCAGGATGGATATCTCTTCCGTAGGCGACATCATCCACCGGGGCGGAACGATCCTGAAGACGGCCCGCAGCGAGCGGTTCGTCACGCCGGAAGGCTTCCAGCGCGGTCTGGACATGATCGAAAACTTCGGCCTGGAGGGTCTGGTGGTCATCGGCGGTGACGGTTCTCTGACCGGCGGTCTGGAACTGAGCCGGGCCGGCGTTCCTGTCATGGGACTGCCCGGTACCATCGATAACGACCTGGCCTACACCGACTTCACCATCGGGTTCGATACCTCGGTGAACACAGTGCTGAACGCCATCGGGAACATCCGCGACACATCCTCCTCTCACGAGCGGACCACCGTAGTGGAGGTCATGGGCCGCAACTGCGGAGACATCGCGCTGTACGCCGGTCTGGCCGGCGGTGCGGAAACGGTGCTGATCCCCGAAGTGGAGGCGGACATTAGTTCCATCTGCAAGAAGATCATCATCGGCAAGAACCGCGGAAAGGTGCACAGCCTCATCGTTCGGGCCGAGGGCGTCAAGATGACATCTCAGGAGCTGGCCAAGGTCCTGGAGGAACGGACCGGAATCGAAACCAAGGTAGTGGTTCTGGGTTACGTCCAGAGAGGCGGCAGCCCCACGGCCAGAGACCGGATGCTGGCCAGCCAGGTAGGCTATCGGGCGGTACAGCTTCTGAAGGAGGACAGCAGCTCCCGGGCCATCGGCATCAGCGGAAACAGAATCATCGACATCGACCTGGAACAGGCACTGAAGATGCAGCGGATCGCCGATACCTCCTTGATCCGTCTGGCAGAAATTCTGTCCTGATCGAAGAATTTTTTGCAATTCCCATGGAAAAGAACCTCAAAAACCGTTATAATAAATGTGTATGTGACTGTCGCTGAGCCACAGCGAGCCGGGATCACAGACGGGAAGAGGTTTGACATGCGAAATGTTATGGTCTGCGTTACGCAGCAGCGTACGTGTGATCGTCTGATCAAATTCGGACATGAGCTTCTCACCGATCAGGGTGGAGAGCTCCACGTTGTCCATGTTACGGGCGCCCGCTTGAACTCCTTAGGAATTGACAACACAGAAGCGGCTATGGATTATTTACACGCAAAGGCCAGATCCTACGGTGGCATCGTGACCATCGTAGAGTCTGAGGACGTGGTGGATGCACTGGTGGAGCTGGTCAATGAGCACAAGATCACCCACATCGTTCTGGGAGAGTCCAGAGAGGCCACGGGACGAAACCGCGTCATAGAAAATCTGCGGGGAAAGACCATCGGCATTGCCGATGTGATCGTACTTCCTGCGTAACAGGGAACGGAGAGCGGGGATCGCCGTTCTGCAGAAATGCGGACGGTGTACCCCGTTTTTTCTCACGGAGGAAACGTTATGGACCGTACAATTCTGCACTGCGATATGAACGGCTTCTACGCATCGGTGGAGCTTCTTGCGCTGCCTCAGTACCGTGACGTACCCATGGCCGTCTGCGGAAGTCCCGACAACCGCCACGGCATCATCCTGGCCAAGAACGAGCATGCCAAAAAATACGGCGTGGTTACGGCGGAGACCGTCTGGCAGGCCAGAAAGAAGTGTCCTCAGCTGGTCCTGGTACCGCCTCATCACAAGCTGTACAAGGAGTATTCGCTGAAGATCAACGAGATTTACCTGCGGTTTACCGACATGGTGGAGCCCTTCAGCATCGACGAATCCTGGCTGGATGTGACCGGAAGTTTAAAACTGTTCGGAACGGGGAAAGAAATAGGTGACCGCATTCGCGAAACGGTGCAGGAGGAGCTTGGCCTGACGCTGTCGGTGGGTGTGTCCTTCAACAAGGTGTTCGCCAAGATGGGAAGCGACTACAAGAAGCCCAATGCCACCACGGTGATCACCAGGGACAACTACCGTCAGATTCTGTGGCCCCTGCCTGTGGGCGAGCTGTTTTTCGTCGGCAGCGCCACCGAGGAAAAGCTGAATCAGATGGGGATCCGAACCATCGGCCAGCTGGCTCAGAGCCAGCCTCAGGTATTGACGGCGGTGTTCGGAAAGCACGGTCAGCAGATGTACGAATACGCCAACGGTCTGGAGGACAGTCCGGTAGCCCGATACACCGATCAGGAGGAAATCAAATCCGTGGGAAACGGTATCACCTTCCGCAGAAATCTGGAAGGCGAGAAGGATGTGGCCGTAGCGGTAACGGCTCTTTCGGACCGGGTTGCTACGCGGCTGCGCAGTCACGGCCTGAAGTGCGGCGGCGTCAAAGTGGATATCAAGGATCCCATGTTTCAGACCATCAGCCGTCAGAAGCAGCTGGACCGTCCCACCAATACGGCGGCGGAGCTGCGGGAGGCTGCCATGGAGCTGATCCGGCGCAGCTGGAAGGTGAGCGATCCCATTCGACTGATCACCCTGACCGGGATCAACCTGCGGGAGGAGAACGAGGCCGTGCAGCTGTCCCTGTTCGATACGGTGGATGAGCGCAGGGAGAAGAACGAAAAGATGGAGCGAACCGTGGATTCCATCCGGCGCAGATTCGGCGGCGGAGCCATCACCTATGGCGGGCTGATGGGGAATGACATCGGTATCGATATAGAGGAGGAAAAACAAAAATGAAAAAGACATCATCCAAGAGATTTCTGGCCGTTGCGCTGGTGCTGATCGTAGCACTCGGTACGCTGGCCGGATGTGCGGGTCAGGACGACGCGGATGCAGAGGACGATGCGGCTCAACAGGAAGCCACCGTCAGCCAGGTGATCAAGATCGCGGCACTGAACGGACCGACCGGCATGGGCATGGCTCCCTTGGTAGGCGAGACCGACAAGTACGACATCACCGTATATCAGGCTCCCGATGAGGCGCTGGCCAAGGTGCTGAAGGGCGAAGTGGACGTGGCAGCGGTTCCGTCCAACGTAGCAGCCGTCCTGTTCAACAAGACGGAAGGCGCCGTTCAGGCGGCAGCCATCCAGACCGGCGGCATCCTCTATCTGATGGAGAATCCGGCGGAGGGCCAGGAGGCCGTGGTCGGTACGTCCGCGGAGGATCTGGCTGCGCTGAAGGGCCGTACCATCTACGGCAGCGGTCAGGGCGGTGTTCCTGAATACGTTCTGCGCCAGCTGCTCACCAACGCCGGATTGGATCCGGACAAGGATGTGAACATTCAGTGGCTGTCCTCTCACAGCGACGCAGCGTCTTCTATGATGACCGAACCGGGAAGCGTCGGTCTGATCCCCGAACCCTTCGTGACCACCATCAAGGCGAAGAACGAAAATCTGGTGACCATCTTTGACCTGAACGCTCTGTGGAAGGAAGCCTACAACGACAATCTGCCCATGGGCGTCATGGTTGTTCAGAAGAGCTTCATGGAAGAACGGGCCGCCGATTGGGAAGTGCTGAAGGCCGATATGGAAGAGGCCGTTGCCTGGATCAATGACAATCCTGCGGAGGCGGCTCCCATCATCGTAGAAGTAGGAATCGGAAGCGATGCTGCCGTTGTGGAACAGGCCATTCCCAATTCCAACATTTGCTTTATCACCGGTGCGGAAATGAAGTCGGCTCTGGAAAACCTGTACGGAATCCTGGCGGAGCTTCAGCCCACAGCTATTGGAGGGGCTCTGCCCGATGAAGGATTCTACGTGCAGTAGAACTGAATACGGAAAGAAACTGCTGACGTCCCTGTTCTGGATCGGGGCGTGGCAGCTGATCTATGTCATCGTGGGGAGGGAATACATTATTCCCTCTCCTTTGCATACTCTGAATCTGCTGTTCACCATGCTGTTCACCGTGGAATTTTATGAAAATGCGGTCTGGACCATGGGGCGGGTGCTGGGCGGAATGGTATTGTCCTTCGCTCTGGGAGCGTTTAGCGCCGTGGCGGCTTACTTTTCTTCCACCGTTCGCCGGATTTTGACCGGGCCCGTGGCTGCTCTGAAGTCTACGCCGGTCATGTCGGTGATCCTGCTGGCAATCCTGGCGCTGCCCACTGACGGCGTTCCGGTGTTCGTTTGCTTTCTGATGTGCTATCCCGTAGTGTACACCAACCTGCTGGCCGGGTTGGACAGCGTAGACAGCGGGCTGATCGAGATGTGCCAGGTCTACGGAATCTGCGGCAAGCGCCGATTTCTGGCGCTGTACTGGCCGTCCATCCGCCCCTTCACCAGGGCGGCGCTGACGCTGATTACCGGCCTTTCCTGGAAGACGGTGGTGGCTTCGGAGGTGTTTGCCGTTCCCAGGTATTCCATGGGCTATCGACTGCTGTACGCCAAGATGATACTGGCGGCGGATCAACTGTTCGCATGGACCATCGCCATCGTGGCGTTGTCCGTCCTGTTTGAGAGGGTGGTGAAACGGCTGATCTCCAGGGAGTGGGGGCCGGGATTCGGCGGTGTGTTCTGCCGGGAGGACGGCGGAAGCGACGAGTCGGCGACGCCCTGCGCCGTGGAGCTGCGCAACGTGTCCAAGGCCTTTGGAGAGTTGGAGTTATATCGGAATTTTTCTATGGAGATCCCCGAAGGAGAGATTACGGCCATCGTAGGACCGTCCGGCTGCGGTAAAACTACGCTTTTACGGATGATCGCCGGGCTGGAGCTTCCGGATCAGGGTGCGATCCTTCACTTGGGAGAGCGGACGGGCCAGGTCAGCTACGTCTTTCAGGAGGATCGGCTGCTTCCCTGGATGACGGTGCGGGAAAACCTGCGCCTGGTGGCCGGGGCTGCGGCGGTTGACAGGGTGCTTCGCATGACGGAGCTGAGCGACTTCGGCGATTACCTTCCGGAACAACTGTCCGGCGGCATGCGCCGCCGGGTTGCCATGGGGAGAGCTTTGGTGTACGACGGCTCGGTGACGCTGATGGATGAACCGTTTACGGGATTGGACCCGGAGCTGAAGCAGCAGCTTCGCCGGGACATCGGTGCGCTGTGGAGATCCCAGGGCCGCACGGTGGTATTCATCACCCACGACCGGCAGGATGCGGAAGTGCTGGCGGATCACATCTTCGCGCTGGACGGAAGACCGGTGACGGCGGAGAAGTGGAAATGAGCGGAGCGGGGTTTCAGCTTTTCCCGCTTTCAGGTTGACGCTTTCCTCAAGATTCGATATAATTTTATCGTTGATACAAGAGGGAAGAGAGGATAACCAATGAAACAGATTACGATTATTTCCGGAATTTTGTTGGCGTTTACGGGAATGTGGTGCTTTGCCCGCCCCGGTGAGCCCTTCATCAATCTGGCGTTTTTATTCGGCGCGGCCATGATGCTCAGCGGAATCAGTAACATCTTCACCTGGATGGCGAAGCGAAAGAGCGGACAGGTGTCCGGCTATCTGCTGGCCGAAGGGATCATGACGCTGATCTACAGTATCATCGTACTGGCCAACTGTCTGATCGTGGATGCGGTGATTCCCGTATTTTTCGGAATGTGGATGATCTCCACGGGAATGATGCGGATCATGGCGTCCTTCCGCTGGAACCGGCTGCAAGATCCCTATTGGCAGTGGTTCTTCGGCTTCGGCTTCTGTACCGTCCTGGCTGGCTGCTCCGCCTTTACTCCGGCGGTGGTGACCAACGTATCCATCATTTCTCTGCTGGGGATCTGCTTCCTGCTGCAGGGGATCAACATGATGGTCATCGGTGTACATATGAAGCATCCCATCGGCGCCGGCGCAGCGAAAGAAAGAGAATGAGAAAAACCCACCCGTTCATGAAAACAGGTCATGAGCGGGTGGGCTTTTTTATTCCTGTAAAAGCAGCGTTACTTCCAAACGCACGGGATTGTGGTCGGTGTAGCGGAATTCTTCGTTCAGCGTCTCGATCCGATCTAGACGGACGTTGGGCGACAGGAGAAATCCGTCGATGACGTAGAGCTGAGTGGTGGACCAGTCGTGGCTGTAGGGCTCGTTGAGGAGCCGTGAGGTGGGAACGCTGTCGTCACAGACGTATCGGAAGCCTTCGGGTAGGCCGGAAGCGTCGATTTCCGGCGCCTGGAAGTACTCGTCGTTGAGAACGGGATACAAAGAGGAATCCGCTCCCGGTATAGTTTGATTGAAGTCACCGCCGGCGATGACGTAATTTCCCTTTTCGTACTCCTCGATGACCAGGTTGTGGAGCAGGTTGGTCTGGGCTGCCTTCTGGTCGTCGTCAGCGTAGGCATCCAGATGGAGGTTGACCAGAATCAGTTTTTTGTCGGAGCCTTCCAGAGGAATCTCCTGTCGCAGAAGGCAACGCTTCAGCTGGCAGGTGCTGACGGGCCAGGAATAAGAGTTGGGAAGGCGGATGCGGGAGGCGTCTTCCGAAGGAAAGGACGTCAGCGTCTGGATGCCGCTTTCCACGCCGCCCAGAGGAGATTGTAAGGGGACGGGAACGAAGGCAGCTTTGTAATTGACGGCGAAGCTGCTGGTTCCGCCGAAAGAAGAAGCAAAGTCATCCACCATGTTGATTCGGAAGGAGCGCTTGGCCTCGGTGTCCACCTCCTGAAGAAAGACGATGTCGCAGTTCTGGCTGGCGATGGTCTGAATCATGCCGTCCACGTTGGCCTGAACTGCCTCCCGGGTGTCGGCGCTGCTGTGGGTGCCGCCGTCCATGAAGAAGTCCCGCGTTCCGTCCAGAGCCGCAAAACCCGTGTTCCAGGTGAGAAGGGCGATGGAATCCCCTTCCGCCAGGCGGCGCGTTCCTTCGCCGGAGATGATCACCGGCTCTACTTCTTTGGGGCGGTATTCGGTGACGGTGTAAAAGCCGACGACGATCAGGACGAGAAGAACGCTGACGATACATGTATTGCGGATGATGGCTTTCATAAAGAGTCTCCTTTGGTCTGAATGGTATCCCCTACGATATTGATAGAATATCCCTATGATTAAAATTAGAATATCCCGATGATCTCGATGCGGGATATTCTTATCATATCACAACGGGACCGTTTTTGACAGTGGAAGTGAGTGTGTTTTTGGCAGAGAAGCGGGAAAACCGTTGAAAATTCATTGAAATGTCAATCATAGCGTGATATAATATTTAAGTTTTAGAGACGATTGTATGGCTGAGCGGCCCGGAAGAGATGTCAACGTGTACAGAACCGGAGCCGTCGGCCTTGATGGATAAGAAAAAGAAAGGGAATGACACTCATGGCAGAACATCAGAAGATCATAAACATTGCGGTGATCGCCCATGTCGATGCGGGAAAATCCACGCTGGTGGATGCGTTTTTAGCTCAGAGCGGCGTCTTCCGTGAAAACGAAGAAATGGCCGACTGCGTGATGGACAGCGACGACATCGAACGGGAACGCGGAATCACCATCTATTCCAAGAACTGCTCCGTTATGCACAATGACGTAAAAATCAATATCGTAGATACGCCGGGACACGCCGACTTTTCCTCCGAGGTAGAGCGGATCATGAAGACGGTGGACACGGTCATCCTGCTGGTGGATTCCAGCGAAGGGCCCATGCCCCAGACCCGGTTCGTTTTGAAAAAATCTCTGGAACAGGGTCTGAATCCCATCCTGCTGATCAACAAGATCGACAAGAAGGATGCCAGAATCGACGAGGTGGTAGACGAGGTGTACGAGCTGTTCATGGATCTGAACGCCAACGACCAGCAGCTGGACTTTCCCATCCTGTACGGCATCGCCCGTCAGGGAATCGTAGTCACCGATCCGTCCGAGGTGGAGGGCATTGAGATCGGAACCGGCGAAAGCAAGGTGAAGAAGAGCGCCGCAGGACAGAACGGCCTGAACATCACGCCGCTGTTCGACACCATCATCAACCACGTGGCCCCTTACCCCGATCTGGAAGCGGAACCGCTGCAGTTTCAGGTTTCCACGCTGGCCTATGACGATTACATCGGCCGTCTGGGCATCGGCCGCATCACCAAGGGAACGATCCGCACCGGCCAGACCGTTGCCGTTGCCAAGGCAGACGGTTCCATCGTTCAGCGCAAGATCAATCAGGTCTTCGTCTATCGCGGCATGAAGCGGACGCTGGTGGAGGAAGCCGTCAGCGGCGACATCGTGGTGGTATCCGGCATTGCCGACATCTCCATCGGAGAGACCATCTGCGATCCTCAGAATCCTCAGCCCATGGAGATGATCCACATCGAAGAGCCTACGCTGTCCATGAACTTCATGGTCAACAAGTCGCCGTTTGCCGGAAAGTCCGGAAAGTACGTGACTTCCCGCCACATCAAGGAACGTCTGGAGAAGGAGCTGGAGGTCAATGTGGGACTTCTGGTGGAAGAAACCGATTCTACGGACTGCTTCAAGGTGTCGGGCCGCGGTGAACTGCACCTGTCCATTTTAATTGAAAATATGAGAAGAGAGGGCTACGAGCTGGCCGTGTCCAAGCCGGAGGTTATCATCCGCAGGGACGAGCGGGGCCACAAGCTGGAGCCCATCGAGGAAGTTGTCATTTCCGTTCCCGACGAGTACGCCGGTACGGTGATTTCCAAGCTGAACCTGCGCAAGGGTCTGATGAAGCAGATGTCCGGTGAAAACGGCTATTCCCGTCTGGAGTATCTCGTTCCCACCCGCGGTCTTTTAGGCTATCGCTCCGAATTCATCAACGACACCCGCGGTGAAGGAACCATGGTTCGTCGGTTCGACAGCTTTGACGAGTACAAGGGAGAGATTCCTCAGCGGGTCAATGGCGTTGCCATCGCTCAGGAGGAGGGTGTCTGCACCGGATACGCTCTGTTCAACATTCAGGAACGTGTCCAGATGTTCGTAGAGCCCGGCGTCAAGGTGTACGAGGGTATGATCGTGGGCATGAACAGCCGAAACGACGACATGGTGGTCAATCCCTGCAAGGCCAAGAAGGCATCCAACATGCGCGCCGCCGGCAGCGACGACGCCATCAAGCTGACGCCTGCCAGAGTGTTTACGCTGGAAGAGGCGCTGGAATTCATCAACGACGACGAGCTGGTGGAGATCACCCCCGACGACATCCGTCTGCGGAAGAAGCTGCTTCACGAGCTGGAACGGAGACGGTCCGGAAGATATTAGACGATATTAAGTGACGCCGGATAGGAAACGCAGTGAGAGGGCCCTGAATTTTCAGGGCTCTTTTTTGTGGATGACTGGCCGTTTCCGAGATTCCAAACGCGTTTTCTGCAGAACATTCAATGATTTCGGATACCGATCGGTGAATACTTCTAGCGTTGTGACGTGATCGATATCTCATACAAGGCAGGTACATTGGGATCATGGGTATTCCAAATAAAATGAGATCACTTATCGCTCTCAAAGGCCTCGAGGTAACCCCATCCCTATTTTTTTTGAAAAGAATTCGCTTATTATTCAGGGAAAAGTGGAATCCCTGAATTGTGTATAGCGTCTCTCGCTATTATATAGGAAATTTCCGAAGTCCTGTAAATTCGCTTTTTCAAACGCTATTTTATAGAGAATTAGGCACATAAAAAAGGATATTATTTACATAAATATACAAACAAGGAATTTCTCTATATTTGGATCGTTATTCAATCCAGTTTATAGAAATCGCCGGACAATGCCTATAAAATAGCGAATTCTATTTACAGGATTATAGTATTTCAATTTTTTGCTATATTTTAGATGAGTTAAATGCGTAAATATAGGTTTTTGAACTTTCTCTATAAAATAGCAAAATTAATTCGAAAAATATAGCGATTTGTCGCTCCGAGTTGTCTTACGCCTCTCTACATACAAAAAACGAGTTGAAGCGCGGCAATGTCCGCCAGTGTCCGTTTCATGTCTGACGGACGGCCTGCGGCCCTGCTGCAGGCCCACAGTTTCATGGAATCCAGTGGAATTATGAAAAAATGCGTTCAGATTGAAGATTTCGCAGGGGGTTCGTCGTTATCTATGGTGAAGCAAAAGCAGTGATACAATAAATGACAGACAAGTATCGCAAATGGAATAACGAAAGAGAAGAAAGCCAATAAAGAAAATAATGCAAATTAAGCGTAGAAAGCGTAGGAAGTAAGATAACCGCATGAAGAGGAAAAGCGTGAGGTGGAAAGGACAGGACAATGTTTATGATCGGAATTTTCATGATGATTGGGATGATTTTGTGGTGTTTTATCGGTCTGGCCTGGAAGGCCACCTGGGGGATTTTTAGAATCGTCGGAGTGCTTCTGTCGATCATCGCGTTTCCCATTCTGTTGATCGGACTTTTGGTGGTAGGGATCGGAAGCTATCTCTTTCTCCCGGTCTTCCTGCTGGCGCTGGCCTTCGGGTGCATTGCCAAAGAGTAATGTGTATCGCAAGGGCGTAACACACATGAAAAAACTCGCTGAAGTCGAATGGCCTCGGCGAGTTTTTTCGCCCCTGAAACGCGGCAGTGAGCAGGTATGCAGCCCCACTACAGAACCATCAGCAGGGTACCGGCGCCGATGAGGGCGCAGCCCGTCAGGGATTTCCAGGTGAATTCCTCGTGTAAAAATACGAAGGCCAAAACCAGCGTAAAGATGACGCTCAGCTTATCCACGGGAACCACCTTGGATGCTTCACCGATTTGCAGGGCACGGTAGTAGCAGAGCCAGGAGGCGCCGGTTGCCAGCCCCGACAGGATCAGGAACAGCCAGCTCTTGCGACTGATGTCGGGAAGTCCCGTCTGGGCGTGAGTCAGGAAGACCATGCCCCAGGCCATGACCAGTACGACGCCGGTCCGAAGGGCCGTTGCCAGACTGGAATTGACGCCTTCGATCCCCACCTTGGCAAGGATGGAGGTGAGAGCGGCGAAGATGGCGGACAGCAGCGCGAAGATAAACCACATTTGGGAGCACCTACCTTTCTTTTGATACCACAGCTGTTTGTTTTGATGCATTTCATTTTTCTCCCGATTTCATTCTGCGTTCCTGTGTTCTTTCGGCTTCTGAAGGGACAGACCAGGGAAAGACTCTGGGGCTTGAGGAAACACGAGAGAGAATCGGAATGAATTTTTAAATTTCCCTATGTAATTATAATAATATACTATAACATAGGAAAGTGTATTTCACAATGAGAAAGTCTGTCATTTTACTGTAAGAGAATAACGAAACAATTGTTATAAAATAATCGCACCTTTCGGATGGAACAGCACTTCCGATGGTAAACCGGATGAGGAAAAACGAATGGGAAAGAAAAGAACCTTGCTGCGGCCTGCGGCAAGGTTCTTTTCGGGAATATGGCCATGTGTTTCGATGCTATTTCAGCCAGTTTACGTACTCGCCCCGACGGAAGCAGTCGATCAGAGTGAAGGACAGGCTGATCGTCGGTTCTTCCTTCAGCTCGCCGCGGTCGAACCAGCGGGCTTCGGCAATTTCGGACTTCTGAACGGTGACCTGATCGCTGCCTTCCAGCTCGGCGAAGAAGCCCATCATCTCGATGCCGGTCAGGCCCCAGGGCTGGCTCTTGTAGTAGTGGAGCTTTCCGACCTTCAGGCCAACCTCTTCCATGACCTCGCGGCGGACGCATTCCTCCACGGTTTCACCGACCTCCACGAAGCCGGCGATCAAAGCGAACTTCCGGAATTCTCCCAGGCCCTTGGCCAGGAGGATCCGGTCGGTGGAGGGGTCAACTACGGCAACCGCCACGGCGGGAGAAATCTGCGGGTACATGATGTTTCCGCAGTTTTCGCAGTACATAGCCCGCTCTTTGGTATGGGGAACGGTCATGGAACCGCACCTGCCGCAGAACCGGTGGTTGTTCATCCAGGTGTTCAGGTGATAGCTCACCATCATGGCATGGGCGACGCAGTTGTCGGCCTGCTGGCGAACCTTCTGAATATCCATGAATCGCAGGACATCACCGGTAGCGCTGATCCAGTCGCCATCGATGGTCTCGACGCCGGGAGCGAAGATGCGGTCCATGGGCGTCAGCATATAGCCGATGTCGTCGATGGCAAAAAGATACTGCAGACGGCGGCTCTCGCGAATGCGCTTCTGCTGATGAGGCTTGAAATCGTTCATCTGCGGGAAAATGGCCTTATCCTCTCCGGCCGTTACATCCATCAGAACCTGGTTTCCATTGTAGCAGACGATGGCATCCAGATCCGTCAGGGGACGGGGGGTATATTCGTTGTGAAATACGTGGGGTGCGATATCCTGAATCATGGTCTTTCCTCCTTTATTTTGAGGGTTATATTACATTTATTTTATCTTAAAGTCAATGGCATTGTCAACGAAAGAAAAACTATGGTATCATAAAGAAAATGCAGCAACCACGGAAGGAGCATACACTTATGTACGAATTGATTCAGGCAGGCGATAACACGTTTTACATTGACTGCCCGGCTAAGATAGGAATCTATCGAACGTCTTCTGCGGAGGCGATTCTCATCGACAGCGGAAACGACAAAGATGCCGCAAAGAAGGTATTGAAACACTTCGAACAACAGGGATGGACTCTGACGGCAGTGATCAACACCCATTCCCACGCCGATCACATCGGCGGAAACCACCTGCTTCAGCAGAGGACGGGATGCCGAGTCTACGGTCCGGCGCTGGAAGGATGCACGGTGAAATATCCGCTGCTGGAGCCTGCGCTGCTCTACGGAGGCTATCCCTTCCGGGAGCTTCGAAACAAATTCCTGATGGCGCAGCCCACAGAGAACTATCTGGCCGTGGACGAACAGGGAATGGCCCACGGAAAGCGGGTTCTTCCCGAGGAAATGGAGATCATAAAACTACCGGGTCACGCCATGGACATGATCGGCGTAAAGACACCGGACGATATCTGGTTTATGGGGGACTGCGTTTCCTCCACCAACGTGCTGTCCAAGTACCACGTAGGATACATTTACGACGTGGCAGAGTATCTGCAAACCCTGAACCGCGTGGAACACATGAAGGCGAAGCTGTTCATTCCGTCTCATACGGCTCCGGTGGAATCCATGGAAACGCTGGTCAGGTTAAATCGGGACAAGGTGATGGAGATTCGCGACGTGATCCTCAGCATCTGCGGAGAGCCCAAAACCTTCGAGCAGATCCTGGCCTATCTCTTCCGCCATTACGACCTGGTGATGGACTTCAACCAGCACGTTTTGGTGGGGAGCACGGTGCGGTCCTATCTGAGCTGGATGAAGGACGAGGGCCTGTTGGCAGCTGTCATCGCTGAGTATCAGCTGGTCTGGATGACCGTGTAAGCGAGCAGGAGGACGTATGAAAGAAGAACGATTTGAACAGGCGGATCAGGAGCTGGATAAGAATCTGATCAATTCCATCATCCGGGCCATCGATCTGCTGTATCTATATAGCAAAGAAGAAAAAGAACTGGGAATCACCGAGATCGCCCGCCGGATGAAGCTGCACAAGAGCAGCGTCTACCGAATCGTGCGGACGCTGGAATCCAAAGGCTGGCTGGAGCAGAATCCCGATACGGAGCGCTATAAGCTGGGCATGAAGATCATGGACGTGGGAAGTACACTGCTGAACACCTACGATTATCACGACGTGATCAACCGGGGGATGAAGGAACTGATGCGGGAGGTTCACGAGACGGTGGTGCTGTCCACCTATACGGATCTGTGGGGTATCTGCGTGGACCTGGTGGAAGCCGAAAACTACATTTCCTACACGTCCAAGCTGGGTCACAAGACGCCGGTATACAGCGGCGCTACAGGCAAGATCCTGCTGGCCTGGCAGAGCGAGGAGGAGATTCAGCGGGTCATCGATCACGGTCTCAAACCCTACACGCCGCATACCATTACGGAGGAGGCAGCTCTGCGAGAGGAACTGAAAATGATCCGCTCCAAGGGCTATGCTCTCAGCTTTGAGGAAACGGACCCCGGAGTAGGGGCCATCGGCGCTCCCATATTCAATGGAGATGGAGATATGATCTACGGCGTCAGTATCGTTGGCCCGGTGGAGCGGCTGAAGGAAAAGGGAATTGACACTCTGGTGAGCATATTGCAGAAGAAGTGCAGGGAGATCGATTTTCGAATTCGAAACCTGTCATAGTGAAACCCGGACGACAACCTTTCCGTTGGTTGAGCCGTCGGCTACCAGACGCAGGGCGTCGTTGATCTGCGAAAGGTAGAATGCATGGGGATCGAGCTGAGGAATGATTCGCTTTGCTTCAACCATGCGGGTGATGGTCTCCAATTGTGCTCCATCCGATCGAACAAACAAAAACCGATACGCTTTGGATTGCCGCCCGGCTTTGATGTCATACTTTGCGCCGGCCAGCGTGAACAGAAATCGCTTGAGATACGACAACTCGTTCTTCTTTGCAAACGCGCCGTTCGGTACGGCGCGCAGGCTGAGCAGAATACCGTTCTGCTTCCGAGCGCACACAGCGCTGTTTTGGCATTCCGTGAATTGACATTCCGCAGAATGCCGTCCGATTTTACGATAGAAACAGTTCATTTTCTTTTCTGATGGAACAAGCCTTTTTGATGGCGAAGGCAGCAACGGATACCATAGCACCATTGACGGATCTGACCGTTTCCGGACACTGCTTCACGCAGCGCATGCAGGAGATGCACTTTCTGGGATCTGTTACAAAGCTCGTCGGGTCGATGGCCTGCACGGGACACCGTTCGGCGCACAAGCCGCACTCCTTTGCGGCGTCCTCCATTTCCACAAGGGTATCCTCATACGCCCGGTTTCCATAGACGCAGACGAGGGTGCAGCTGGCGCCATTTCCTGTAATTTTTTTTATGAGTGGGATTCTTTTTGTGATATTCTTTTTCGCATGTCGGCGATGCAGTCGCTTAACGTTTTCTCCATGAGAGAACGGGCGAACGCCTGCTCGATATCCGAAAACATATCGGTCAATACCGGATAAATGTGGCGACCGACAATGCACTGATCACAGGCATTCTGGTGAATATCCAACAGATGAAGTTTCGTCTCCTCCGTCACGGCCTGGTAGATCTGAAGCAACGTAAGCTGTTCCGGAGCGACGAGCAGGCGATATCCGCTGATCCCTCTGTGACCCTCCACTATGTCCGATTTTTTCAAAAGCGACAGGATTTTGCGGATATAGCTGGCGTTTGTGCCGACGCTTTCTGCCATCTGGTCCGAATTGACGGGAGAGGGGGATTCCGAAACCAGAATCAGCACATGCACCGCAACGGAAAATTTTGTGTCCATTTCTTCTCTTTCGCCTCCGCTGATATACGAATGATTCGTGAAACGATACAGTTTCAAAATGTATTTGTATTAGATACAGATACATTATGCTCGATCATCAGAGCTTTGTCAAGAAAAACAGCACGAAGAACAGAATCGCTTTTTGTCGAAAGAATGGAGAGAAATTTCAGAAAATATATTGCATTCGCGGATAAGCTGTGATAATATGTGCACATAGTTCATAATATCAGAACCTTATCTCGATATTGTGAACAAGTAGGCTTTAAGATAGGAGGTATCTTTATGGAAGCTAATTACGGCATTCTTTCCATCGTTCCGGCGGTCATCGTAATCGTGCTGGCACTGAAGACCAAGAAGACAGTGCTGTCCCTGCTGATCGGTACATATATCGGCGTCACGATTCTCTGCTCTTTTAATCCCTTTGTGGCCCTGCCGGTTTTGGTGAAAGAGTACATTCTTCCCAACCTGACAAGCGCTGGTAACATCAAGACCATTTTGATTATGGTTACGATTCAGGGCTTCGTCAAAATGCTGAAACTGACCGGAGCCGGACAATCCCTGGCTCACTGGGCGAAAAAAGGAATCAAGAGCAAGCGCGGTGCTCAGACCGTTACCTGCGTTTCCGGTTTCGCCTTCATCTACACAGAACCGAACTTTGTACTGGGTGTCGTAATGCGGCCCGTGACCGAAGCCTTCAAGGTGGCTCGTGTAAAGCTGGCTTATATCACGGACTCTCTGGGATGCAACATGGCGGCTCTGTCCCCCATCTGCAGCTACGGTCCCTACTACGTCGGTCTGATCGCTGCGGAACTGGCTCTGCTGGGCTCTGATGCGAATCCCTGGGGCGTATACGCAAAGTACATCCCCAACAACCTGTATTCCATCCTGGCCATCTTCCTGGTATATTACATCGCTGTTTCCGGAAAGAACATCGGACCGATGTATCTGGCGGAAAAGCGTGCCGACGAAACCGGTCGCCTGTTAGGGCCCAACGATGACCCCATCGTCAAGGATCAGCAGGGTGAGACCTTCGCGGAAGATGCTGTCATCCCGGTTCGCAACTTCGCGATCCCCATGCTCACCATGTTCGTAACGCTGTTCGCCTGCATTTTCTACTTCGGCGACATCGCTACCAACGGAATTCAGGTATTCACCAATTCCGATATCACCGCTTCCATCGTATGCGCCTTCACCATGGCCGGTCTGGCTTCGATTCTGGTAGGCGTATCTCAGAAGACCTTTACCTTCGGCGAAGGCTTCAACGAATGGATCAAAGCGTTTGCTA
>JAGATO010000109.1 GCA_017621195.1 Bacillota bacterium
AAGATCGCTCCGTTCCATATTCATGAAATCGTCATTGCCTTACTCTTTGGAGGAATCGCATATTTTGTTACAGGGGTCCTTACGGATCGTGCCGGAGAGAAGCCGGCAGCTTAATCAAAGGGGAAAACAATAAAAAGAGGCAGAGCCTCAGCGGAACAGTTCGTTCCACTGCGCTCTGCCTTTTTCTATGCTTCCGTATTTCTGCACGATCAGATCTACGAAGTGACGGGTGGCGGTGGGCATGGTTTCCAGATGGCGAAACGCTACGCCCAGCGTTCGGGTCACCGGTGGATCGATGGGGCGGATAGCCAGGCGGTAGGAGGGGTTTTCCAAAAAGATGGAAGAGATGATGGAGACGCCAAGATTTCGTTCCACCATGGACATGATGGTGTAATCGTCGTGAACGCGATATTGAATATTGGGCTCCAACTGGTTCTGGCGGAAGGTACGCAGCGACTCGTTGATGTCTCCTTCTTCCAGCAGGATGTAGGGTTCTTTGGCCAGCTCCGCCAGAGTCAGCACCGGCCGGGAGGCCAGGGGATGGGAAGGGGAGAGAATGGCCATCAGGTGGTCCTCCTGGAGAGCGATGCACTGCATCTCGCCTTTGACTATGGGGGGCAAAAAGCCGAAATCCACCTGACCGTTCTGAATCCAGTCGTGCATGGTGGAGTATTCCATGGCCTGATGCAGCTGGAAGCTGATATCCGGATAAATGCGGTGAAATTCTTCGATCAACGGGGGAAGCCAGTAACAGGAGATGCTGGAAAAGGTGCCGATGCGGATGACCCCGGACTGGAGATTGTGCATTTCCTTCAGCTTTTCCGACAGGCTGTGGTAGCTGTTGCAGATGGTCTGTATGTAAGGAAGAAGCTCTCTTCCGTCGGCGGTCAGTTCGATGCCGCTGCGGGAACGGAGGAGCAGTTTGGTATCCAGCTCGGTTTCCAGAGACTGGATCATTTGGCTAATGGCTGACTGGGTGTAACCCAGCTCTTCAGCGGTCTTCGTAAAGCTACCCAGTTCAATGACTTTTAAGAAAGTATGGTAGCGTTTCATTTCAAATTCCTTCCCCAAAACAGTTGTATTATCAAGAATGATGATTACATAAGAAAAAATGATAGTTCTATGAAAAATAATAATTTTACTAATGTATAATTAAATTATATAGTATTACTATAAAAAATGCAACTTTGGTTTCATTTCGTGAAAGTATTGTGTTAAAAGAGTTTTAGTTTCTGGAGGAAAAATAGAATGGTCGAAACTACACAGAGCCGGGGCGCTGCCTGGAGAAAGGGAGTTCAGGACGGTATTCCCATCGGATTAGGTTATTTTGCCGTTTCCTTCGCCTTCGGCATCATGGCTAAAGAGGCGGGAATGACCGTATTCCAGGCGGGGTTGATCTCCATTACCAATCTGACGTCCGCAGGACAATTCGCCGCAGTGGGCCTGATGGTCAGCGGAGCGTCCTATGCCGAAATGGCGTTGACTCAATTGATCATCAACCTGCGATACTGTCTGATGTCCTGTGCCCTGTCTCAGAAATGGGATCCGGCCGTGCCTTCGTTCCACCGCTTTCTGGTGGCCCACGGCGTCACCGACGAAATTTTCGGCGTATCCATATTGAAAGAGGGGCATCTGAATCCCTGGTTCAACTACGGTCTGATGTCGGCTGCCGTTCCCGGCTGGGTGGGCGGTACAGTGATCGGAGCACTCTGCGGAGCGATCCTTCCTGAAAGCCTGACCAGCGCTCTGGGCATCGCCATCTACGGTATGTTCCTGGCGATCGTCATTCCGCCGGCGAAAAAGGAGAGAGCCATTGCGGCGGTGGTGATTGCCGCCATGGTCTGCAGCACCGTATTCCGGCTGACTCCCGTTTTGAAAGGAGTATCTTCCGGGTTCCAGATCATCATCATCACCGTTTTGGTGGCCGGCCTGGCTGCGGCACTCAGACCGTTGGAGAAAGAGGAAGGAGAGGAGGCTTAGCATGAGAGGAAACATTTATCTATACATTGCGGTAATGGCCGGTGTGACGTATCTGATCCGCGTCCTGCCCCTGACCCTGATCCGGAAGCAGATCGATAACCGGTTCGTCCAGTCCTTCCTGTACTACGTTCCCTACGCCACGCTGTCGGCCATGACCTTCCCGGCCATTCTGACGTCCACCACTTCGGTGGCCGCCGCGACTCTGGGATTTATCGTGGCAGTGATCCTGGCCTGGAAGGATAAGGGCCTGGTAACGGTAGCGGCCTTCGCCTGCGTCACTGTGTTCATCGCGGAACGGTTTTTATAGCCCGATCCGCTGCGTTACGCCGGACGAAGTCCCGGATGCAAATTCTTCTGAAAAAACGATTTTTTCATTGACTCGGCCCTTAGGCCGGGTTTATTCTTTTTTTGGACGATGACGTCCTCACATTTTGTCACATCACACACGGAAAGAATTCGAGGAATAGCCATGGAAAAACAGAAATTTATCAACGTATTGGACGCGCAGCTAGCGCCCGCTTTGGGTTGTACGGACCCCGTAGGTCTGGCCTACGGGGCAGCATGCGCCAGAAGCTATGTGACGGGAGAAGTCCTGTCCGTGACGGCGCAGATTTCGGTGAATCTGATCAAAAACGCGGCAGCGGTCTGCATTCCCCGGACAGGCGGACGCTGCGGAATCCCCCTTGCATTGGCGCTGGGTATCGTGGGAGGCGATCCCTCCCAGGGACTTGAAGTCCTGACGGGCCTGACGGAAGAGCACATTGCTCAGGCGGAGGAGATGATCGCTCAGAAGAAGATCAGCAGCTCTGTGGCTGATTCGGATAAAACTCTGTATCTGTGTGTGGAAATAAAAACGACTGATGGAACTGCCAGGGTCACCATCGAGGATCATTACTTAAACGTCACCTCCGTTACGGTGAACGGTCAGGTGGTGAAGTCCGCCGGAGCCGGTGACGGCGATTCGCAGCATTCCCAGGCGGAGGATGTGAGCTTTCTCAGCATCCGTTCCATTCTGGATTTCGTGGCCGAGGCTACGGAAGAGGATCTGTCCAAGGTGGCCAGAGCCATCGAGATGAATACCGCCGTCTCGGAGGCCGGAATGTCCGGCCAGTACGGCATGGGCTCCGGCGCCTGTCTGGGCCGCATGATGGATGGAGGAACCGTAGGAACGGACTGGGTCAACGACGCGCTGATGCGCACCATGTGCGCCGTAGACACCCGCATGGCCGGTGCGGATATGCCGGTCATGAGCAACACCGGCAGCGGAAATCAGGGTCTCACCTGCACCCTTCCCGTGGCCAGCGTAGCCAGATACTGGAATAAAAGCCGGATCGAAACGCTGCGGGCCGTGGCGGTCAGCTGCCTGATGGCGGTTCACATCAAAGAAAACTTTGGCATTCTGGCAGCGGTTTGCGGTTCCGTCATCGCTGGGGCATCCACTGCCTGCGGCGTAGTCTATCTGATGGGCGGCGGCGAAGAGCAGATGAAGCAGGCCTTGAAGACCTCGCTGGGAAACGTGGCGGGACTGATGTGCGACGGGGCCAAGGCCGGCTGTGCCGTTAAGGTCTCCTCCTGCGTTCACTCCGGTCTGATGGCGGCGGCTCTTGCCATGGACGGACGAGGAATCCAGTCCACCGACGGCATCGTAGGAGAGACGGAGCAGGAGATGATCGACAACTTCGTCCGCGTCTCCAAGGAGGGTATGGAGAAGATGGACAGAGTGGTCCTTGACATCATTCTGAACAAGTAAAGATCAAAACAGCCCCGGATGGAGTGCCCGATCGATGGCGGAGGCGATCACGGACGAAAAGTCATGGATCACCTGGTCGATATTGGTAGCGGTAACGATGAGGTCCGGGGCAGTTTCGTCGTTGAGCAGGGCCTGGCAGTGAATGACCGTGGGGACGCCGATGGCGATCACCGGACAGCCTACGGTTTCCTTCGTCAGCTTTGCCCGGTGATTTTTCATTCCGGCACCGGGCGAAATGCCGGTATCCGTCATCTGCACAGTGGTGTTCATGCGGTTTACATCCCTTGCCGCCAGGGAATCCACGGCGATGAGAGCGTCCGGTTTGAGGAAGTCCACCAGGCGACGGAGAATCTCGGCGGTCTCCACGCCGGTCTGGGCCATGACGCCGGGATTGATGGCCGCCACGTTGGCCTGTTCCGGATCGCCGTCGCAGTTGTAAGCAAGAAACAGGTGGCGGGTGACGCGCACCTTGGAGACGGTGTGGGGGCCTAAGGAGTCCGGCGTGATCTTTTCGTTTCCGATGCCCGCGATCAGCACCTTCAGATAATAGTGGAAGGGGACCAGTCGGGACAGCTCTGTTGCGATGGCTTGGATCACCTGATCGGCCACGTCGGGGTTGCCCTCAAGCAGGTGCTTTGCTTCGATGGTGATGTACGTACCGCGGGGTTTTTGCATCTGCACCGAAGCCAGCTCCGTTTCCACCGCGATGCGGGTGACCAGAACGTCTTCGGAATAGCGGTCTTCATCGACGGAGACGCCGGGCAGGGAGCCGTCGGTACTGTCCAGTTGTGCTTTCAGTAGATTGGCGCTTTCGAGGGCCAGATCGGTATATTTCATCGCTTGACCTCCATAGATGGGAAAGGAAAGAAAAAAGATTCCGTTTTCCATATTTTCTGCTTGCAATTTGCATTCTATTCGTATATACTTTTAATCGCGATATTTTACGAAAGTGGGGTGAAATAATATGGCAAACATTAAATCTGCGAAGAAGAGAATCAGCGTTATCGCTAAGAAGACCGCGGCTAACAGAAGAGTCAAGGGTCATCTGAAGGCGATCGTTAAGAACTTCGACAAGGCTCTGGCCGCAGGCGATTTCGCTACGGCTGCAGAAAAGAAGGCTCTGGCTGAAAAGAAATTTATGCAGGCAGCTGCTAAGGGTACCATCCATAAGAATGCAGCTTCCAGAAAAGTTTCCAGAATGGCTAAGGCTTTCAAGAAAGCTCAGGCAGAAGCTTAATCTCACCCGTCCCCACCTGTGCATAAGTTAAATGCACACAAGCGGAATAAACGCGGAAAACCAGGATGTGTCTCCCTGGTTTTTTTCTTTTTTGAAACGAAGCCTGAAGCATAATCTCCCCGCTGACGGTATATTAATAGAAGAGAACCGAATGGTTTCGGCAAGCGCACAGCGAAAAGGGGAAGGCAATGAAAAGAGGGAATTCGGTAGGTGCCGTTGTGGTGATTCTGTGTCTGACGGCGGCCTTTCTGATTCAGGAAAAACAGGAAGTGGTGGCCCGGGATGTGGCGGCTGTCACGGCGCAGCGATACATCGAACAGGCTCTGCCGGCGGTGAATCGGGGAAGCGAAGGACAGCGGATGGAACGGCAGATGAAGGCGACGGACGATGTTCTTCTGGCGGCGGCAAAGGCCCTGACGGACCTGTCGCTTCCTGCGGTGGCGGTTCTCGGTCGAACGGAAACGAAGCCCATCGTTACGGGTGAGATGCAGGAGAACAGTCGGTGGGAGCCGGAGAAACAGGGCGAAGAAGAACGGGAAGAAAGTCAGGCGTCTGCGGAGGAGCCGGTCGTTTCGGTGGAGACGGAGACGGCGGAGGAAAAACAGCCGAAGGAAGAACAGCTGAAGGAAGATCCGGCGTCGGAATCGGTGCCCATGACGGACAGCATCGGCAAACCGGTGGTGTTGATCTATCACACTCACGCCACGGAGTCATATCAGCCGGTCAGCGAAGGAAATTTTCATTCTCTGGGAGAAGAAGGGACGGTGCGCCAGGTGGGAGATGTGATGGCCCGGCGGCTGGAAGAACTGGGATATGAGGTGATCCACGACGAGACCATTCACGATCATCCGTCGTATAACCAGTCCTATTCCCGTTCTCTGGAAACGGCCAAAAGTTATCTGGGCCGTTATCCCAGCCTGGTCTTTATCGTGGATCTGCATCGCGATGCGGCAGGATACGCGGGCAGCGTAGGAAAGACCGTGACGGTGGACGGAAAAAATGCTGCCTCCTACGGTTACGTGGTGGGGCAGGGAAATCCAAACGTGGCTCAGTTGACCGATACCGTCACGGATTTGAACAGGATCGCTGAAGAATTATATCCTGGATTTACGGGAAAGCTCATAGAGAAGGCCTACAAATTCAATCAGTACATATCGGACCATCACGTTCTGATCGAAGTGGGAAACAACGAAAACACCATAGAACAGGCAAAGATCACAGGCCGTTATCTGGCGGATGTGATCGCTGCGTACCTGAAGGAGCAGGGAATTTCGTAAGGCGGTTCGGATGAGGAAGGAGAATTCATGGAGTTTTTGAAGAGAGTCTGTCTGTTCATCGCCGCCTTTGCCGCTGCCGTAGCTCTCGTCGTGGCCGATGACCGCATGGCATTTCGGTATGGAACAGAAGCCGCTCTGGACGGAAGCGGTTTCGCCAGGGAAGTGGCAAGCCATCTGCGGTGGGCGGCGGAGGAAGGACCTTCCGACAGAAAAAACACGAGACAAACGACGGCTCTGTATGGTATAATATTACGATAAATATTCTCAATAGAAACAATGGAGGAGCTATGAGTTCTTATCAGAAATACATTCGGAATTTCAGCATTATCGCTCACATTGATCACGGCAAGTCTACGTTGGCGGACCGTCTTCTCGAGACCACCGGCTGCGTATCCACCAGAGACATGAAGGAACAGTTTCTGGACAACATGGATCTGGAGAAGGAGCGCGGCATTACCATCAAAGCCCGTGCTGTCCGCATGGACTACAAGGCACAGGATGGGGAAGTCTATACCCTGAACCTGATCGATACGCCGGGACACGTGGACTTCAACTATGAGGTCAGCCGCTCTCTCGCCGCCTGCGAGGGAGCCGTGCTGGTGGTGGACTCCTCCCAGGGCGTGGAGGCCCAGACGCTGGCCAACACCTATCTTGCGCTGGAGCATGATCTGGAAATACTGCCGGTGATCAACAAGATCGACCTGCCCGCCGCAGACCCTCAGCGCGTTAAGGACGAGGTTGAGGAAATCATCGGCATACCCGCTCAGGATGCCCCCGAGATAAGCGCCAAGGCCGGCATTAACATAGACGCTGTGCTTGAGGCTATTGTTGCCGGCATCCCCGAGCCCACCGGCAACCCGGACGCCCCCCTCAAGGCCC
>JAGATO010000110.1 GCA_017621195.1 Bacillota bacterium
GTATTGAGATCTTTCTCACCTTTTAGCAGTTCGATTACAAGGTCTGATTTGAATTTGGCACTAAAATTTCTTCTTTGTCTAGACATGATAATGGATCCTTTCTTTCGTACTGGTTTAAGTATATCAGATTCATTAAAATCTGTCCGAAAAAGTGTCTTAATTTATGAGACCATTATAATCGGCATCCAATACATCCGTTCCTACATGATGAAGCAGACGATTCTGGAACGGTCGAATCAGCTGGAAGAAATGATCGGACAGATTCGTGTCAATCTGGATTACGGACTGGAAAGCCATTGGAACCTGCTGAGCAGCATCGAGGCGGCGGTAGAGGAAACAAGCTGTGAAGACAATGAGGCCATCTCCCGGACCATAGACACCATCGAGAAGGAATTCGGTACGGAACTCTACGGGTGTCGCGTGATGATGATCGATTCCATGGGAACGGCCTACCTGAACGAAGGGGAGATTGGGATCTGGGATGACATCAACCGCCTGGCGGATGGAGAGACGTACCACACCTTTGTTTCCGATACCAGTAATGTGGAAGGAACCTTCCTGGTGTTTGCACAGAAGCTGGAGCATCCCGTCAGGGTGGAGGAAAACGGAGACAAGTTCACCCACATCCTCCTGATGAAAGATATCAAAACGCTGAAAAAATACTACACTAGCGAATCCTATGGAGGAAACGCGGCCACCTACATTACCAAGAGCAACGGAACGCTGGCGTATTACGATGCGGAGGAGGATGACATCATCGGTGTCCGCAACGTCTTCAAAGCCCTGTCCGAGGCTACGTATATTCGGGAGAGAAACTTCGACATGATTCGGGAACAGCTGGATCGGGAGGGAATTGCGGCGGCCAACATTCTGCTAAACGAGACGGAATACTACTATTGCCTGGCTTCATTAGAAGCGTACGACATGACGCTGATGCTGTTGATTCCGGCGGAATTCGTAGCGGTCAGCACTATAGATATGATGAATTCCATCGTTCAGGTGATGATGATGTTCATGGCTATCCTGGGCCTGATGATGGTATTCGTCGCCGTGAGTCTGATCCGGGCGCAGCGCAGCCGCCAGATGGTGGAGATCGAACAGAAGAATAACCAGGAGCTGAACCGGCTGCGCCTGGCAGCCGAGGATGCCCTCGCTGCCGCGGAATCGGCTAATAAGGCGAAGAGCACCTTCCTGTCCAACATGTCCCACGATATCCGGACGCCCATGAACGCCGTGATCGGCTTTGCCACCCTGGCTCTGGCCAATGTGGAAAATGTGGAGAAGGTGCGGGACTATCTGGCGAAGATCCTGTCCTCCAGCAACCACCTGCTCAGTCTGATCAACGACATCCTGGACATGAGCCGCATCGAGAGCAGAAAGATCATCCTGGACGAAAAAGAAGCCAATCTGTCGGATATGCTTCACGATATCAAGACTATCATCGGAGGACAGATCCACGCCAAGCAGCTGGAACTGTACATGGACGTCATGGATGTGACCGACGAGGATGTGTTCTGCGATCGGACGCGCCTGAATCAGGTACTGCTGAACCTACTGTCCAACGCCATCAAGTTTACGCCGCCGGGCGGAACGGTATCCGTTCGGGTGACGCAGCTTCCCAACGCTCCCGAAGGGAAGGGCCTGTATGAGATTCGGGTCAAGGACACCGGAATAGGCATGAGACTGGAATTTTCGGAGCGAATCTTCGAGCCCTTTGAACGGGAGCGGAATTCCACCGTCAGCAAGATCCAGGGAACGGGTCTTGGAATGGCCATTTCCAAGAATATCGTGGATATGATGGGAGGTACCATCGAGGTGAAGTCCGAGCAGGGAAAGGGTGCGGAATTCATCGTCCGTCTGGCTCTGCGGCTGCAGTCGGAGCGCAGGAGCATCGAAAAGATCAAGGAACTGGAAGGACTGAAGGCCCTGGTGGTAGACGACGATTTCGACACCTGCGACAGCGTGACCAAGATGCTGGTGAAGGTGGGAATGCGCTCGGAGTGGACGCTGTTCGGAAAGGAAGCCGTGCTGCGGGCGAAGCAGTCCATGGAGATCAACGACCCCTTCCACGCCTACATCATCGACTGGCGGCTGCCGGATATGAACGGAATCGAAGTGACCCGCCGAATCCGTGCGCTGGGCGACGATACGCCTATCATCATCCTCACCGCCTACGACTGGACCGACATCGAAGAGGAAGCAAAGGCGGCAGGCGTGACTGCCTTCTGTGCGAAGCCTATGTTCATGTCCGATCTGCGGGATTCCCTGCTGATGGCGCTGGGACAGCAGGAGCCCAAGAAGGATCAGGTCCTGCCGTCGCCCGGCGAATCCGGCCACTTCCGGGGAAAACGTCTGCTCCTGGTGGAGGACAACGAACTGAACAAAGAAATCGCGATGGAGATCCTGAGCGAATATGGCTTCGTCATCGACACCGCGGAGAACGGAGCGGAGGCTGTGGAAAAGATCGCCTCCTCCAGACCGGGTGATTACGATCTGATCTTCATGGACATCCAGATGCCGGTGATGGACGGCTACGAGGCGACGCGGAGCATCCGCGCCATGGAAGAGCCGGCACTGGCCGGAATTCCTATCTTTGCCATGACGGCAAACGCCTTCGACGAGGACCGAAAAGCTGCCGCCGAAAGCGGCATGAACGGCTTCCTGTCCAAGCCCATCAGCGTGGAGGAAGTGATCCAGACGCTGCAGAATGTGTTTGGCCGGAGATAGCATCACGGGCTTGACCGGAGAAAGCAGGCGAAACCTTCGAAGATCCGCGGTGGTCAAAGTGATAGAATGAGACAGAACATGAAAATGGAATAATATAAAAAAGATAAGAAGAACGTCAAAATACAACCGGAAAGGTACAATACAATAGAGAGGCTGGGGAGAATAAAATGAAGGAAGAGACGCTGCAGTTAGTCGGAGCGGAATACATGGAGCCGGTGAAAGAGGCTCTGATCGCCCTGGGCGGTTCTGCCAGAAAGCAGGACGTGTTGGCCAAGGCCAAGGAGCTGATCGGTGACCGGACGGGAGACAGCGAGCGAACCGTGGAGGTGAAGATCACCTGGGCTCGTCAATACCTGGTGGAAGCCGGGATCATGGACGGAAGCGAACGGGGCATCTGGAAGCTGGCGGAAGGCGGAGCGGACATCCCCATCGATGAGGCGGTGATGGAAAAGGTTCGTAAGATCGAAGCCACAAAGGAAAAGAGCGAAAAGAAGAGCGGACATGGTGGAAAGAGCGCCGACAATATTAAGAGATGGTTTCAGCCCGTGGTGGGAGCGCTGCGAACGCTGGGAGGTTCTGCAAAGCCGGAGGAAGTGCG
The DNA here is from genome assembly GCA_017621195.1 of Bacillota bacterium. Lineage (GTDB taxonomy): Bacteria > Bacillota > Clostridia > Peptostreptococcales > Anaerovoracaceae > RGIG446. The sequence continues at coordinate 3,326 of JAGATO010000110.1, forward strand.
CAGACAGAAAATACAAAGAGTCCTTGCAATGGACTACAGAGTAATTGGCCGTACCGTTTTGCAGGAATTTATTGCCTATATTGAAGAAACCAATGAGCAGGCTTTTGAAGAAC
>JAGATO010000111.1 GCA_017621195.1 Bacillota bacterium
GGATCTGGAAAAGGCTTACGAGCTGGGCCAGCGCGACTTCAACATCGAAGCGCGGATGGAGCGCCTTCGCAATGAGAAAGAAACGAGACGGAAGGAGCAGGAACGCCGGGCCAGATGGGAGAGGGACCGTGACCGATCCATGGATCTGGCCGCGAATCTATCGGAAGACAGTTCGGAAGCGGCTCAGGAGATCTGTGATCTTTTAGGCCCCTGGTGGGAAGAAGGTCAGGATCTGGGAGATGCTTTGCCCATCTACGGCTGGGCCGTCGGCGTGACGGGAAAGCCGTGGATTGGTTCAGGTCTCTTTTTCTGGCTGTCCGACCACAACAGGTGCGATGCTGCGTTCTACCTGTGGCGTGGACGGTTCCGCAGCGTCCTGTGGGATCGGGAGAAGGACGAGACGAAGCTGGATGAAGCCATTGCGGATCTGGAAAAAAACCAGTCCATGGCATTGGGAAACTGGGAGACTCGCCAGTTGCTGACTCGTCTCCGCCGGGAAAAAGAAGCGCTGGAAGAAGAACGCCGCCGGGCGGAAGAAGAACGGCGCCGCCAGCAGGAGGAAGAAGAATTTCTGTTATTGATGTTCTAACGAAAAGAAAAAAGGATTCTCTGCAAAGAACCGTGGATGGACGGACTTGCAGAGAATCCTTTTTTGACGTCAGTTGGTTCCTTCGTCGCTTACGCCGCTGAAGGAGTTGACCTTGTCAGTCATATAAAATTCGGTAGAGGAGAGGACGGCACCGTTCTGATCGCCGTTCTGCCCGCCGTTTTGTCCGTCGTTCTTTCCACCTTCCTGTCCAGTGGCAGGAGCTTCACCGGGACGGGTGCCGCGTCCGTTCATGCCGCCCATCAGTTCCATCAGCTGGCGGGAATCGGTGCAGGCCAGAATTTGTTCTTTCGTGACTTCAGAGGAAGCGTTCCGTTCTTTAATCTGCTCCAGAATCGCGGCGGCTCCATCCTCATTGATGGTCACCGTTCCGTCTTCATTGATCGTTACGCCGTCAATATCCGCGAAGGGTAACTTGGTCTTATCACTGTCCGGTCGATCCATGCCATCAGGCCGTTCCATACCTTCCGGCAGTTCCATGCCCTCCGGCCGTCCGCCCATGCCGCCGGGCCGTCCCATACCGACGTCGGTTCCGGTGTATTCCTGCTTCGTGCTTCCGTCGAAGCCGGTAACGGTATCTACGTCAAAGAGACCATCCACATCGGTACCCTGAACATCGCCGCCGATGTATACGGAATACGTTTCACCTACCGCGAAGTTGGGAGAACTGATGACGGCACCCTGATAGCCACGGTTATTGACCCCTGCGGTTTCATCCTGATCGGGATCGTAGGCAAACAGCACGATGCCTTCTTCGTCCGTGATGATGATGGCTTCGTCAGAGTTCTGCATCGAAGCGAACTGCAGATTCAGAGTGACCTGATCCGAATCGCTTTCGGCCCAGTCCATGGTGGATCCGGTGGCCAGAACCGTACCGCCGTTGATATAGGACCCCAAGTCGCTATCGAGACCGGAGTCGGATTGAGGCTTTCCGGCGGAGAGGACGGTTCCTCCGTTGATGACCAGATAGCCGTTGGAGTCGACTCCGTCACCTTCCGCACCCAGACCTGCCACGATGTGTAGAGAACCGCCGTTAATGGTGGTGACGGACACGTTGTCTTCGTTGGTGTTGATTCCGTCGTTCTGCGATGTGATATTGATCTTTCCACCGTTGATGGTCAGGTGCTGCTCTGTATCCAGACCTTCGTTGGCCGCGGTGATGTTCAAGACGCCGCTGCCCGTTTCGCCGCCGGTCACGTTCATCGTCATCTTCGAATAGAACGCGCCGTCGTATTTATGCAGTTTCTTTTCCTCGTCGCTGTCTTTGTAGATGCGGGCAACGTACGAACCGTCGATGTTGTTGACGGAACCGTCAGCGATGATCACGTTGGCGCCGGCGTTCGACGTATCCACTGTCGAAGTCGCTTCATAATCCTCCGTCTCTCCTTCATCGTAGGCAACCCAGGCTTCGTCGCATTCATAGACGTCGTAGAAGATGATGGCAGGAGCCACGCTGCAGGTGAGATCGACACCGTCCAGAACCAGAGTGACGACGGCGTTCGGGTCACGCTTGGCGTCTTCGCCCAGGTCTACGGCAATCTGCCCCTGAGACAGCTGGCCGCTGACGTGGTACGTTCCGGGCTGAGTGATGTTGACCACCGTATGGGCAGCCGCCTCTTCGGCGGAGTGTTTATCTGCCGCGGTACCTTCGCCGTAGGCGTTGCCGCTGTCATACGTATCGCGGTCTTCGTAATATACGATGTCGTGAGATGCGTACACGGCGACATCTGCGCTCGCTTCCGCGGTTTGATCGTCTGCAGCTGCGCTGGCCGAAACCTCCGAAATGGGTTCGCCGTCCACGGTGATTTGGTCATCGGACAGAACGATGCGGGTAGCGTCTGCCGAAACATCGGTTTCCTGGGAAGCACAGCCGGTCATTGCAGCACCGATGATCAAGGTTGTAGCCAGCAGCATGGGACTGCATTTTTTTATAACTGTGGTAGACATATTGTTTCCTCCAATTGTCGTGTCAATGTATCGCACCGCGGTCACGGTAACGCTATGATTCGATGCATCGACGGTAACATCGAAGCTGCGTCGGAATCGCAACGCAAGGTATGACAACGGGGTGGTTCGGGACACATTGACATGATAGAAATAAGATGTACTCTAAAATATAAACTCAATATAAACGAAGTTTGTGTAGTTTTCGCCTGTGTTTTTTGAAGAAACGATGAAATTTTTCATCGGTATTTTTTTGAGTTATGGCTGCGACAGGAGGCTGTCCAGCTGGCGACGTCCGCCGCGCACTGCCGATGTCAAAGTGAAGCGCGGCCTACCGCCGCGCCACATTATGTCGAAAGGGCCGCTGGTGCGGAGCGCCAGCGTACCTTCAATGTCGAAATGGACGCTGGCGATGGACGCC
>JAGATO010000112.1 GCA_017621195.1 Bacillota bacterium
ACACTGGGGCTGTCTGGAATCCTCCGCTTTCGGCAGATTGTAGTTCTTTCCGACCTCCAACCCGCACTTTCTTTTGATTTGAGAGATATACAGGTTAGATACCTTTAGTCCGCTATGCTCCAACACATAGTCTTTAATCTGTGTGTAGGTTGCCTTATCTTGAAAATCAGACATATCCATATCTTCCAAAGAGAACTCAACCCGAACCTTTTTCGAGTCGATCTCACCCTTGGAAAGCAAGACAACCGTCTCCACATTCGCCGTATGCGGAAACATATCCACCGGCTGCGCTTCCACCAGATCGTAGCCGCCGTCGACGAGAATCCGAATGTCGCGGGCCATGGTTGCCGGATCGCAGGACACGTAGACGATGCGCCGGGGCGCCACCGTCAGTACCGCATCCAGCAGTTCCTTCATGCAGCCGCTGCGGGGCGGATCCAGAATCACCACATCGGCCTTCACGCCGGACAGCCGCTTGGGCAGGATCTCCTCCGCCTTTCCGCAGATGTACTCCGCGTTGACGATACCGTTGATCACAGCGTTGCGATTGGCGTCGATCACCGCCTGCTTCACCGCCTCCACGCCGATGATCCTTGCCGCATCCGCTGCGCAGTACAGACCGATGGTCCCCACGCCGCAGTACAGGTCCAGAATCGTCTCGCTGCCTGTCAGCGCCGCGTATTCCTTTGCCTTGTCGTACAGCCGCACCGTCTGAACCGGATTCACCTGATAGAAGGACAGGGGCGAAATCTCAAACAACAGGTCGCCGATCCGATCCAGGATCGTGGGCTTTCCCGCGATGGTGATACAGTCCTTTCCCATGATCTCCGAGCCCTTCTTCTTATTGACGTTCAGGATCACGCTTTCCAGCGCCCAGAACCAGTCGTCGTCCGTTCCCAGGTCATTGACCGCGTCGTCGCACAGCTCCACCAGCCGCTCCACCTTGGGCAGATGGTCGCCGTTGACCACGAAAACTGCCATCACCTCGCCGGTGGAAAAGCCGGACTTGACGATGACGTGGCGCAGCAGACCCATGCCGCTCTTTTCGTCGTAGATGCTGACGCCGGTCTCCGCCACATACTGGCGCACCGCCCGGGCAATCGCGTTGGCCGGAGCCGACTGGATGGCGCATTCGTCACAATTCACCACTTCGTGGCTGCGAGGTCGGTAGAATCCGATGCGACAGAGCTGGGTATTGCGGTACTTTCCTTCTTTATTTTTCTTCATAGACCCGGCGTTCACCGGAAACTGGGCCTTGTTCCGATAGGCCGTGGGATCGTCCATGCCGATGGTGGGAAGAACCCTGGGCGCCTCCAGACCGCCGATGCGCGTCAGCCGATCTCTCACCCACTTTTCCTTCAGGCGCAGCTGCGCGTCGTAGTCCATGGCCTGTAAGCTGCAGCCGCCGCACCGATCGGCGTAGGGACAGAAGGGCTCCCTTCGGCAATCCGCCGGCGCTTCCAGCGCCGCCAGTCTCCCGCGGGCAAAGTTCTTCTTCACCGCCGTGATCTCCACCTGCGCCCGGTCGCCGGGAACCGTTCCCGGTACGAACACCGCCATTCCGTCGGCCCGACCGATGCCCTCGCCTTCCATGCCTGCATCGATGATATCTATGGTCACCAGATCTCCCTGTTTCATCTCTTCCTCCTGTGATCTTCGCTTCGGATCGGCTCGCGGCCCGTACTGCTGCGATCCATCCACAGTTTACCCCATTATACCACAGCCATGTGTTCGCCGCCACCTCTACTGTGCCGGATCCCCATGTAGTCGGCTCCTCAAAAATTTAATGCATTTGTAATGGTATTTCCTGCGGAAATCGGGTATAGTATTGATACCGGAGTTTTCCTTCCGAAAACCGACTCTAATGTTATGGGGGCGTAAAGGTTTCGACGGGGGTGTAGAAGCCGGATAAGCGAGCCGCAGTTGTCCAGTCTGCGTTAAAAGGGACCGTTTAAATATAAACGCTAAAAGAGAAAACACTTACGCATTCGCTGCTTAGTTCAGCGGCCGCTTGAGCGGCGCGTCGTCGGCCCGGATTCACCTGCAGGTCCGGATCCCGGCGTCGATTATGCAGGAAAACTCTGTGTGATCTCCCGGTAGCACAGGGGACCAACGGGATAGTCCGTGAGATAGCCTGCTTTTGGGCGATCCCATGGGCGAAGCTGAAATCAAAAGCTGCGCTCGGAGAAGTTCCTGTGGAAATGCTTTCGGACGTGAGTTCGACTCTCACCGCCTTCACCAAAAGCATAGGGGCTGTAAAAAGTGAGAAATCATTTTTTACAGCCCCTTTCATCATAGTAGACCACATATAATACCGCTGGCACACGAAAAAACTCTCCTTTTTCTCTGTGACGGTGCGCTGGCTCCCGGAGCCAGCGGTCAATTGGACATTGGCGGTACGCTGGCAGCCAACGCCAGCGGTCATGCCCTGGCAGCCTGTATTTCCCGAGAAGGATCCGCTTATTTTATAGGAAACTATGGGATTTCTATATTTTGCATGCTTTCGCTTACTAATTGATAGCGAATTTCTGAATTCCTGTAGATTTGCTTTTTCTCATGTTAATTTATAGGGATTGAAACGTACGGCGATAGAAATTATTTTTATAAAAGTATAAATATGGGTTTTATCTATATTTCGGATCGTTTTACAGAACATAATATAGAAATCGCCGGATAACCCCTATATTTCAGCGATCACCATGTGCAAAATACAGAACTTTTGATTTTTCCTATATTTTAGAACGATCCCGATATGAGAATACAGGTTTCGTGAATTTCCCTGTATCATAAGGAGAATTCGCGTGAAAAATATAGGAATTTATGGCTCCATGCCGCCCCACTCCACTTTTGACACAGATCTATCAGACATTGATCGTGTTTAGGGAAAGAAACAAAGGAAACCATGTAAAAGCGAGTCGAACTGACAACCATTGATCCTTTTGATGAGGAAAATTCTGTGTTGTCGGAACGACAGATGAAAATGATAATGAAATTATAAATCCGAATTTTCAAGTAAGATAAAAAAGTGAGTACAAACAACAATAGCCATACTAATTACACAGGACGAATGTCTGATGATAAACAAGAAAAAATCAAGAAAGAGTTCATGTCCGTAACTGATTATGATGAATTTGATATCCGCAGATATGAGTTTTCATGTTTGGGTTGTGAAGATCGAACTGTTACAAATCATCTTCGAAACATATTTGGTATTGATTCATCGTCAAAAGCATCAAACGATACAGTGAAATGCGAATATCCAGCAGATTATTTTTATCAAACATTGGGCGCATTCGAACGTGAATGCGCGGTGGAAATCGCAAGAGACCTTCTTGCCAAGATAAGAGAAGAAAACGATATATATGAGAACGATGATGCCCTTGCAGAATACAAAACGCGGGTAAATCAATACGTAGAGATCATTAAAAAAATCCGAAGCGAGGGAGATAATACAATGATATCCATCTTCAAGGCCGAAAAATACAAAAATGCCTTGGAGGAAAAAGTATCCGAAAAAATGAAATAACAAGCACGTGCAATGTGATCTACAGCATTGCTTTTTCATTATACTGCGAAACAGGACAAGGATACACCGTTGAGTCATTTGGCGGAATCTTATTGTTCAAGTGCACCAAAACAAAACACCATTGAAATTCCGGCGGATGCCGGAACTCCAATGGTGTTTTTTCACTTTCACCTATGTCTATTTCTTATAGCCGCACTTCGGGCAGACGCCGTTCTCATTCAGAGCGATGCCGCACAGCGGGCAGCGGTCCAGAGTTCTGGTAGTCTCGTATTCCTGGCAGGCCGCATTGACGCCGCTGGTGAAGGTCAGCTTGGCGATGTTCAGCTTATCTTTCAGCAGGTCGTATACGATCTTGATCATGCCCTCCACGGTCATAGTCTCCTTGGTGACGACCAGACGGCAGTCCGGGTAAGCCGTCGCCAGCTCCGTCTTGAAAGCCGGGCCCTTCATCTTGTTCATGGGTGTTCCATCCTTGATCCCCTGAGCTTCGTATACGCCCAGAATGGCCGGAAGCAGAGGATCGTCCTCGCGCAGGATCAACGCATGGTCGAAGTTCTTCAGCACTTCCCATGCGGTCTTCTGAATCTCATTGCACGGAAATACCATGTTGACGCCCGGCTCTACGGTGTCTTCCACTTCGATGGTCAGAACTCCCGTGTGGCCATGCAGATACTGTGCTTCTCCCTTAAACCCATAAAAACGATGTGCATACTGCAGATCTAACGTTGTAATACTCCTCATAACTATACTCCTTGTCCTTTATATTTACGGGTATATGCGCCCGCATGCGCCATGGGGAACGGCATTTCACTTCGGCTCGTTCTTCTGAGATGCATTCTGACAGTCCGGACAGATCCCCCGAAAGAGGATGTCGTAGCCCGTGAATTCAAATCCGTGAGCGTCCCGGATCCGCTGTTCCAGGCCGGTGATGAAATCCACATCCACATCGAAGACACGGCCGCATTTCTGACATCTTACATGACAGTGATCGTGGCAACGGTGATCAAAGCGATCCGCCCCTCCCGGGGTCTCCATCCTGCGAATCTCTCCCATCTCCGACAGAACGTTCAGATTTCGATAGACCGTAGCCCGGCTGATGTTGGGATGATCCTTTTTGATCTCTTCGTAAATTTCATCCGCAGTGGCATGGCACTGCAATCGGTTGACAGCTTCTAAAACTAATGAACGCTGAATTGTATTGCGCTTTCTCATGGTGTCATTTTCCTTATCGATTCTTTATTCTTATTGAGATTATATCTCAATAAGAACCGGTTGTCAATTCTTTTCTTTCCGTGCATCTGCACTCTGCTGGCCTTGATCGGTCTGTTCACTCTGGCCGTCCTGTTCATGCTGAAATACATCTTCCTGTAGACGTCATCCCCCTGTCAGGATCGGCCACTGTTCAAAAAAAGACCCCCGTTGTGTGACGGGAGTCTTTTTCGTTTTTATTTTCGGTTTTCGTTTTCAGCGATTCGATTATACGAACTTCTTCAGGTACTTCAGAGTTCTTACCATCTGGGATACGTAGCTGTTTTCGTTGTCATACCATGCAACGACACGAACTTCGTAGATCTTGGTACCGCATCTCTGAGCCAGAGTCTGAGTAGCGTCGAACAGAGAACCGTAGCTCATACCGATGATGTCGCTGGAAACCAGTTCTTCTTCGGTGTAACCGAAGGATTCGGTAGCGGCAGCCTTCATGGCAGCGTTGATTCCTTCTACGCTTACGGATTCGGTTTCATCCTTCAGGGTCGCATCCAGGATGGTGATGGAACCGGAGGGAACGGGAACGCGCTGTGCGGAACCGATCAGTCTTCCGGCCAGTTCGGGGATAACCAGACCGATGGCCTTGGCAGCACCGGTGCTGTTGGGCACGATGTTGATGGCGCCGGCTCTTGCTCTTCTCAGGTCACCCTTTCTGTGCGGACCGTCCAGGATCATCTGGTCGCCGGTGTAAGCGTGAATGGTGGTCATGAAACCGGTACGGATTTCACGATAGTCGTTCAGCGCCTTGGCCATGGGAGCCAGACAGTTGGTGGTGCAGGATGCTGCGGAAATGATGTTGTCGTTTTCGGTCAGAGTCTCGTGGTTGGTTCCGTAAACAATGGTGGGCAGGTCGTTTCCAGCAGGTGCAGAAATCACAACCTTCTTGGCACCGGCATCGATGTGAGCCTGAGACTTTGCCTTGGATGCGAAGAAGCCGGTGCATTCCAGAACGATGTCAACGCCCAGCTCCTTCCACGGCAGGTTCGCGGGATCCTTTTCTGCCAGAATCGTAATCTTGGTTCCGTCAACGGTGATGGAGTTTTCATCACAGGTAACGTCATGCTTATATCCGCCCTGTACGCTGTCATACTTCAGTAAGTGAGCCAGCATCTTGGGCTCGGTCAGGTCGTTGATCGCAACAACTTCCATGCTCTTGTCTTCGAAAATCTGTCTAAATGCAAGTTTTCCAATTCTTCCAAATCCATTGATCGCAATTTTTGTAGCCATAAATTCATAATCCTCCTTTTTGGTCTGCCTATAATATAGCACCTTTCTATGGAAAAGTAAACAATTTTGATGATTTATTTTTCAAAAACTTGCAAAACGAATCATAAAAAATCATTATTATCACCCACAACCGTATTCTGCTCTGTATTCTGTACAATCGCCGCCGTATTATGCACAAAAAGGAACCGCTTTCGCGATTCCTCTGTGTATTGTTCTTCGGTGTATTGATCTTCGGCCGTTCGGCTGTCGATCGATGGCCCTTGATTAGTAGATCCGATTGGGAATGAAGTTGTTGTCCTCCAGAACCTCGAGAATCTGTTTGATGTGTTCGTGACCGTTGGTTTCTACCGTCACTTCCAGAACTACCTTGTTGGAGTAGCGGTCGATGGCCTTGAACTGGTTGTGCTGCAGCTCGATGACGTTGGCTCCGTTTTCCGCCAGCAGAGTGGCCACCTTTACCAGCTGACCGGGCTTGTCCGGCAGCTCCACGCTGAAGCACATGATTCTGCCTCGGCTGATCAGGCCCTGATTGATGATGGAGGAAATGGTCACCACGTCGATGTTTCCGCCGCTCATCAGGCAAACGATTTTCTTACCCGGCTTTGCTCTCTTCTTCACGCCCGCCAGAGGAACAACGCCCGCGGTCTCGGCGATCAGCTTATGCTTTTCCAGAACCATCAGCACCGCATCCATGATGTCCTTCTCCGTGACGGTGATGATCTCGTCCACGTATTTCTTTGCCATGGCAAAGGTCAAATCTCCGGGCTGGCGTACGGCAACGCCTTCGGCGCTGGTCTTGATCGTAGCCAGGCGAGTCACCTGCCCTTCGTCCAGGGAAATCTTCATCGCCATGGAGCCCACGGGAGATACGCCGATCACCTTCACATCGGGGCGTACCGTCTTGATCGCCATGGCGATCCCGGCAATCAGTCCACCGCCGCCGATGGGAACAAGAACCTCGTCCACATCACACAGCTCGTCCAGAATTTCCAGACCGATGGTGCCCTGTCCGCACATGACGTCGTAGTCGTCGAAGGGGGTGGACGAAGGTGTAACCTTTTTCTTTGGCCAGAGAAACGGCCTTACTGTAGGCGTCGTCATAGACGTCACCGTGAATCACCACATCGGCGCCGTAGGCCTTGGTGGCGTTCACCTTCAGTAAAGGCGTAACGTTGGGCATGACGATGGTGGCCTTGATGTCCCGCTTCTGTGCGGCAAAGGCCACACCCTGGGCGTGGTTGCCGGCGGAAGAGGCAATGACGCCGTGAGCGGCTTCTTCTTCCGTCAGGTTCATGATTTTATTGTATGCGCCGCGAATCTTAAAGGAGCCCGTCATCTGCAGATTTTCCGGTTTGATGTAGATGTCGCAGTTGTATTCGTTGCTGTAAAAATCGCTGTGAATCAGAGGCGTGGGCTTCAACACGCCCTTCAGATTTTCAGCCGCCCGCTGCACGTTGGCCTGATGCTGCTCTTCGCTCATTTCCATGTACTTGTTCACTAATTCCGCTTTCATTTCTGCCTCCTCAAATGTTCAAATCTCTCATTTATCATGACGTACTTTTTCAATATTACAATGGTTTTAAACTATCGCTTCAGATACGGCGCATACGCCTTCTTCATGCGCTCCAGTGCCTCCTCGATGCACCAGGTGGGGCATGCCAGATTCCAGCGCTCAAAGCAGTTGCCCTGTTCGCCGAAGATATATCCTTCATCGAAGAAAAGCCCCGCTTCTTCCCGGTTGATGCGCTCCAGCTCTTTTGCTTCGATCCCTAATCCGCTCCAGTCCATCCACAGCAGATACGTAGCTTCGAAGTCCATGATCTGAATCTCTGGAAATTCCTTTGCGAAGAACGCCTCGATGACGCGTTTGTTTTCCGCCACCACTTCGATCACCTGATTGAGCCACTCCTCGCAGTTTTTCATGGCGATCTGACAGGCCTCGTAACCCAAAATATTACACTTGGGAGAAGGATTGTGGTGTTTCTGAGCATCCAGATATTGGGCCCGCTTGTCGGGATCAGGAATCATGACGATGGCCGTCTGAAGCCCTGCCAGGTTGAAGGTCTTACTGGGAGCGATGCACCAGATGCAGTTGTTGGCGATGTCTTCCCCCATAGACGGATAGACCGTATGGATCTGTCCCGGCATCTCCAGGTCGTAGTGGATTTCATCGGCCACTACTAAAACGTCGTTTTCCAGGCAGATCTCCGCCATGCGGCGCAGCTCTTTCGGCGTCCAGATGCGGCTGGTGGGATTGTGCGGACTGCACAGGATGAACATCTTGGTGTTTTCGTCCTTGATCTTCGCCTCGAAGTCGTCGAAGTCGATTTCATAGCGGGTTCCCTTGCGGACCAGAGGACAATCCACCAGCTTCCGCCCGTTATCCAGAATCGCGTGGTACATGGGATAATAGACGGGAGTCAGCAGCAGAACGCCATCGCCTTCCTTCGTAAAGGTCTGAACGGCTTCGAAAAACGCGTCCACCACACCGTGAGCTGTCAGAATCCATTCCTCTTTCGGACGGTAGCCGTGTCTCTTTTCCACCCAGTCGCAGACGGTCAGACGAAACTCATCGGTAGGACCGGCGTATCCCAGTACAGAACAGCTGATGAAATCCTGCAGTCCCCGGACGATCTCCGGTGCGGGAGCAAATTCCATGTCCGCTACGGAAAAGGGAATGATGTCATCGGCTTCGCTGTAGCCGTAGTCCCTCATTTCGTCCCACTTCCTCGAACCGCATCCATATCGTTTCATCACCGTTTCAAAATCGTACTTCATGATTCTCATTTTCTCCCTTGTTCTCTTTTCTCACCGCACAGGCATCCGGTATTGCGCCGCAACGTCCCGGTATTCCCGGCGCTTCGACAGCCCCGGCAGCCCCAGAATTGCAACATATCGTAATGATTTATTATAAACCATAATCATCAGCAACTTCAAGTAGATTGAAGAAAAATGAAACGCCTTACCGGAATTTCAACGGATGCAGAAAAAGCGCTTGCAATCTCTGCACAAGTACGCGTATAATGAAAATAGAAAAGGTGCTACCGATGACGGTTAGCCCAAGATAATCAGTGAAAAATAAACCGCTTAGCTTGGAATCTGAGGCGGTTTATTTCTTTTTTGTGATCGAATATGTAATAAACACAATATCCGCAATCAACGCCAGAAGCGCAATCGTTTCCATTGTAGACATATCTATCACCCCCTTCCGAGGAAGGGCTAACCGCCACCGCTTAGGTAACACCTTGGTATAGAATACCATATATTTTCATTTTATTCAATAATTATCATTATTAAATTGAGTGTTTTTTCCTCAGAACGATGGCGATAAAGTTCAGGTAGCGTCCTCCGCCAGCCTCCATGGCCTTTCGATCACCTACGGCGTACTCGTTATCCTGCTTCAGCCAGTCTGTCCAGACTTCTTCGTTGCTTTCCATTTCCCTCACAGACAGGATTTCCGCCCCTCTGCATGTTCCGACAATCCGACTCCAATAGGCCACATCGTGCATGTAGTCCAGCTGTCCCGGCGTCCAGGATAACAGAAGCTCCGACGGAAGCCGATCGTGGCAGTCCTGCTTCATGCCCGGAATGGCGATGTAGATATAGCCGCCGGGCTTCACGCAGGGCAGCAGCTTGTCATCCAGATAGTTCTCGTCCCTGCCGAAATAGTTGTAGGAGTCGACGCTGACCACCGCATCGAACGACTCCGGTTCAAAGGGCAGGTCAGTGGCATCGGCCTTGACGGGGATGATCTGTTTTCGATCCAGACCCATAGCGTCAAAGAACTTCCGATTTTCTTCCGGATCGCTCCACAGATCCGCCGCAACCACGGTAAACCCGTACTCTTTGGCGAGAAAGACGCTGGTCAGCCCCTGGCCGCTTCCCAGATCGCAGACCACCGCGCCTTCGGGAATGCGGTGATCCTTCAGCAATTCCTCTTCCAGCTTCACGGGGTTCGGCCCCATGATCTTCTCCTGCAACGACGGAATATCGTATTTCTCACTTCTTACATATTTCATATCCATTCCTCCTTCTGAATTCTTTCTGATGATTTACCTCCGACCGCCTCTGATTTCCTTCTGTGATTTTCGACAAGCCCCATTCCACGACACCCTGAACACTATCGAGAGCACAATATCGGAAGCTTAAGTAAACGAACGTTTACTTTCAGTATAGTGAGCCTTCGTTTCCTTGTCAATCAAAACCTCGAATAAGCTGATCCAAAAAAGACGCCAGCCCCGACATTTGTCGGAACTGGCGTCTCTCAATCATATACATTTTCTTATCTTACCGGGCAGATGCCGCCTTCGCAGCCGTCGTTTCCGATATCGTACTGGACTTCTTCCTTTTCGTACTTGCTGATCAGCGACGGTACGAAGGGATTCATGGCCGCCACTCTGGCTTCGTACTCTTCTTTGGAAATTTCCTCAAAGGGCAGCAGATCGTAGAAGCTGTCGTCGAAGCTGAGGAAGGACAGGGCTACAGTGTCATCCCAGTTGTCCCAGACCCACTGTTCTACAGCGTCCCATTCGTCGTCTCGAACGTGAACGGTAATGGAGCAGTTGTGTTCCACGTAGTGGGTCATGAACATCTTGTAGATCTCCAGCTGCTCGATGGCGGACACGTCCTTCTTGATGCGGCCCTTGGGCGCCTTCACGGGGAACTCCACCACCTTGGTCTTGGGGTTGTCCTTGTCCTGTCCCACTTCCGGGAAGACGGGATAACCCAGCTCTTCGCAGACCTTCACCAGCGGATCGTCGGCGCTGATTCGGATTCGGCGGACGAAGTAAGGTGCGTGAGAGAAGTGCACGCCGCTGGAAACCACCGGCAGCAGGGACAGCGTTCCCTCCGGCTTGACGGTGGTGATCAGCAGAGGCTCCTTCATCCCCAGTTCTCTGGCGTAGTCCACCGCCGACTTGCGAGCCACGTACTTCAGATCATCCAGCAGCCTTTCCTGATCGTCCTTCGTGTAATTCAGCGCGTTGACCATATCCTGCCAGCCCGTCAGGGAGCAGCCCAGCAGCTTGTCCCTCTGCTGAACGGAATTCCATTCCGGAATTTCCAGATCGGTGCAGGTCATGCGATACCCGGCTCTGGCTGACAGTCTCTGAGCCTCCATCAAGCCGTCGTGATCCAGCGTCCCGTCCTCTTTCACGAAGGCCATCACGTTGATGGTGGTCAGGTTGCACAGTCCCTTGGAGTCCAGAAGGATCTCTGCGCAGGGGTTGACGCCCTGGAAGTTGGGACGGCGCTTTCTCCCGGCTTCTTCGTTGACCCAGCCCGGTTCTCCGGAGTAGCGCATCTGCTGCATGTGCCAGTGAAGCATCTCTCTGGTGGGCTTCTTCTGATAATAGATGGAGTTGTTGGACATCTGGCGGTGAGCGATCTCCGGATCGATGACCCACTTTCCGCCGGACTTCTTATATAACTGGCTCTTGGCCTGGATGCATTCCTTGTCGTCGGCATCGATCAGGACGATTTCGGCCGTGCGGCGAACGCCGCCCACCACCACGTTTTCACCGATGATGTTAGCGATATCCAGACAGTCGATGGGCTTCAGCTTCACCGTGTTCTCGGAAGTCCGCATTCCGGCCTTCTCAATGACGCGGTTGATCTTGGTGAACATGTTCTTCATGGAGGAATGACCGCTGGCCGTTCCGCCGAAGGTCTTCAGCTTTTCGCCCTTTTCTCTCACGTGGTCGTAGTTCAGGATCACCGTCTTGATCTTTCTGTATTCGGCACTGTACAGCACCTTCAGGTAGTAGTCCAGAGACTGGACCCAGCCCTCCTTGCTGTCGCCGATGGTGATCTTCATCGTATCGTTATGGGTGAATTCCAGGGACGTGCTGTCCTGACGCAGAGACCGCAGTACCGGCGTATACGCCTCGTGGATGATCTCGATATCCGTGCGAACCTTGGGAATCTTCTCCACGTCGCTCTTCAGAATTCTGACGCCCACGCCGGAGCCTACCATCAGCAGGTAGAACACGTCGCGGAACGAAGAAAAGCTGTCGATCACCTGGAAGGAACAGTTGTAGTTGGACATGGGATAATAGCGCGACACATCCGTAGCTCCCACCCAGAAGGTTCGGCCGGACAGGAACTGCTTCAGATTGAATATGTTCTGATACAGCTTCTCCGCCTCGTCCCGGGACGTAGGAACCAGGCTGCAGTTGTATTCCACGGCGCGGCGAACGGTCTCCCACCAGTACTCGCGGCGGGATTCTTCCGGCAACCACCGGGAATACGTTCTGTAATATACGAAATTCCCCAGCTGATTCATGGGCGACGGCGCATGCTTAAAGCGGCTGACGAACTCTTCGGAAATCAGTCGGCCGTCTCTGCGCTTTCTGGCGTCTCTTGTCTTATCCCGCTCGTAGCGGTAGATAATGAACTTCTTGGCCACTTCTTTCCGCTGGCTGGACATCAGGAAATCCTCCACCAGATCCTGCAGGTCCTCCACGTTGACCACCCGTTCGGAACGCTCCACCTGGCTTTCGATGGCTTCGGCAATCGACTGCGCTAACGCGCTGTCGATTCCCAGCCGCGTTTCTGCCATGGCGTGCTCGATGGCTGTCTTGATCTTATCGCGGTTAAACGCCACCTCAGAGCCGTCCCGCTTGATCACTGTTTTCATGTCCTCCTTCTCCTTCCTTTACATCACATCATATCTATATTTTGTTTTTTCTTCTCATACAATCCCCATTATATAGTAGTTTTTCTGCCACTTCAACGGAAACTTATCCCGTTCCAAAAAACCGTAAATCCTCCGCTCTCCTCCGATAGGACAAGGGGCCTCTCTCCCTTTGGATTGAAACCATTTCAGCCGTTTTTTGCACCAGAACCGCCATCAAAATATTTCGGAGCAGCCGGAGAGTTGTATACAATGTCTATGATTGTAGACTTTGCACCGCTCGGAAGGCTTTTTCCCGTTTTTTCCTTTACTTTTGCTTTGTTCTTTCGTATAATTGCATACAATAAAACAATTTATCAGAGGAGGCCTTTTCATGGGAAAGACATTAGCGTATAAAATTTTGGATGCACATCGCCTGAACGGAGAGATGATCCCCGGAACGGAAATCACCATAAAAATCGATCAGACCCTGACCCAGGATTCCACCGGAACCATGGTTTATCTGCAGCTGGAAGCCATGAATGTGGATGAGATCAAAACGGAACTGTCCGTAGCCTATATCGACCACAACATGCTGCAGACCGGCTTCGAAAACGCCGACGACCACGCCTTCATCAAGAGCGTTGCCAAGCGTCACGGCGTTCTGTTCTCCAAGCCCGGAAACGGCATCTGCCACCAGCTTCAGCTGGAGAGCTTTGGCATCCCTGGAAAGACGCTTCTGGGTTCCGACAGTCACACGCCCACCGGCGGCGGCCTGGGCATGATCGCCATCGGTGCCGGCGGTCTGGATGTGGCCGTTGCCATGGCCAAGGGAACCTATTCCCTGACCGTACCCAAGATCATCGGCGTCAAGCTGTCGGGAAAGCTGTGCCCCTGGGTTTCCGCCAAGGACGTGATTCTGTACGTGCTGCAGAAGCTGACCGTCAAGGGCGGTGTCGGTAAGATCGTGGAATACTTCGGCGACGGCGTCAAGGAGCTGTCGGTCACCGACCGGGCCACCATCACCAACATGGGAGCGGAGCTGGGCGCCACCACCTCCATCTTCCCCAGCGACGAAAACACCCGTCAGTACCTGGCGTCTCAAGGCAGAGAGCAGGACTACGTTCCCTTCTCCGCCGACGCCGATGCCGTCTACGACGAAATCCTGGAAGTCGACCTGTCGGAACTGGTTCCTCTGGCTGCCAAGCCCCACAGTCCCGATAACGTGGACAGCGTTTCCAATATCGGCCCCATCAAGATCGATCAGGTGGCCATCGGCAGCTGCACCAACTCCTCCTATACGGATCTGATGAAGGTAGCGGCCATCCTGAAGGGAAAGCGGGTCAACGAGAACGTATCTCTCGTCATCTCCCCCGGTTCCTCCCGGATCCTGCGGAAGCTGGCCGAAAACGGCGCTCTGGCCGACATGATCGCCGCCGGCGCCAGAATCATCGAAAACGGCTGCGGCCCCTGCATCGGCATGGGTCAGTCGCCCCGATCCGGCGGCGTTTCTCTGCGGACCTTCAACCGCAACTTCAAAGGCAGAAGCGGAACCAAGGACGCTCAGGTCTATCTTGTCAGTCCGGAAACGGCGGCGATTTCCGCCATCACCGGCGTTCTGACCGACGGCATGGGCTGCGGCGAGACGCTGCCCGCCATCGCGCCCGAAACCTTTGAGCTGAACGAGAGCTTTCTGGTTCGCCCCGACGGCTGTAAGAAGTGTGAGATTCCCGTGGACATGGGCCCCAACATCAAGCCCTTCCCGCTGAACGAACATCTGCCGGAAATGCTGAAAACCACCGTCACTCTGAAGGCCGGAAACAACATCACCACCGACGACATCATGCCGTCCGATTCGCGGCTCCTGCCGTTCCGCTCCAACGTTCCGCATCTGTCCAACTACTGCTTCGAGCTGATCGACAGCGAATTCCCCAAGCGCTGCCGTCAGGCCGGGACATGTACCATCGTTGGCGGCGAAAACTACGGCCAGGGTTCCAGCCGGGAACACGCTGCTCTCGTTCCTCTGTACCTGGGCGTCCGCTTCGTGATTGCCAAGTCCTTTGCCCGGATTCACCGCTCCAACCTGATCAACAGCGGTATCCTGCCTCTGGTCTTTGCCGATCCGGCGGATTACGACACTCTGTCTTTAGGCGATCAGCTGGTCATTGAAGATGCCGTAGCTCAGGTGAAGGCCGGTGACCCCATCGCGGTAAAGAACGTATCCAACGGACGGATCTATCAAACCAACGCCAACTTCTCCGCGCTGGAGACCGAAATGATTCTGGCAGGCGGAAAGATCAATTACATCAAGGGAGAATAGTCATGGATTACAGAAAAGCATTTGAAGAGATCGTATCCCAGCAGCTGGCCCGGGTGGAACGGCTGAAGAAGGATACAGAGGCTGTGGATTATAAGAAACTGGACTGCATCCGCATCGGCATCATCGGCGGCGACGGCATCGGTCCCGCCATCACCGCTCACGCCCAGCGAATTTTGGAAGAGCTCTTGAAGGAACCGGTCAAAGCTGGTAAAGTAGAATTCAAGGTGATTGACGGGCTGACCATCGAGAATCGTGCCGCCTGCGGAAAAGCCATCCCTGACGACGTGATGGAAGAGATCAAGTCCTGTCACGTACTGCTGAAGGGACCCACCACCACGCCCCGCAAGGGCGACAAGTGGGGCAACATCGAAAGCGCCAACGTAGCCATGAGAAAGGCGCTGGATCTGTTTGCCAACGTGCGTCCGGTGAAGATTCCCGAGGACGACATCGACTGGACCTTCTTCCGCGAAAATACCGAATGTCTCTACGCCATGGGAAGCCAGGGCGTGGACATCTCCGACGATCTTGCCATCGACTTCCGCGTCATCACCAACCCCGGCACGGAGCGCATTGCCCGCCAGGCCTTTGAATACGCCAAAAACAACGGCAAGACCCGGGTCTCCATCGTCACTAAGGCCAACATCGTGAAGAAGACCGATGGAAAGTTCCTGGAGGTCTGCAAGAAGGTAGCCGAAGACTACCCCGGCATCGAAGTGGACGACTGGTACATCGATATCATGACGGCAAAGCTGATCGATCCCAAGCGCAGAAGCCAGTTCCAGGTGCTGATCCTTCCCAACCTGTACGGCGACATCCTCACCGATGAAGCCGCAGAGTTCCAGGGCGGCGTAGGAACGGCCGGCAGCGCCAACATCGGAAACCGCTACGCCATGTTCGAGGCGATCCACGGTTCCGCACCGCGCATGGTGGAGGAAGGCCGTGAAATGTACGCCGACCCGTCCAGCGTCATCCGGGCAGCCGCCATGCTGCTGTCCCACATCGGCTACCAGAAGGAGTCCGATCAGCTGGCAAAGGCCCTGGACATCTGCACCGTCACCGAAAAGAAAATTCAGATCACCGGCAAACCCGACGGCGCTACGGGCGCTCAGCTGGCGGATTACATTTTAGAGACCATCCGTTCGCTCTCTCTGTAGGTCGAACGCCAGTCTCCCATTGATTACGGAGGATATCCCGCTATGTACCATCCTACGACACCGATTCCCAATACCGGTTCTCTGTCCCATTCGCTGTTCAATCAGCTGCGGGCCGACATTCTGCAGGGAAAGCTGAAGCCGGGCGAAAAGCTGACGGAGCAGCGCGTCTGCTCGGAATATGTGGTCAGCCGCACACCGGTTCGGGAAGCCTTTCAGAAGCTGGAAAACGACGGTCTGATCGAAACCATTCCCAACCGCGGCGCTTTCGTGGTGGGCGTAACGGACCGGGACATTCAAGACATGTACGAACTGCGCAAGGCCTATGAGGCCATTGCCGTCCGCTGGGCCATTCAGCGCATCACTGACGAGGAATTCCAGGCGCTGCAGGAGGCCTATGAATTCATGGAATTCTACACCATGAAAAAGGACATCGAGAAGATGCTGAACATCAATATGCAGTTCCATCAGCTGATTTACAATGCCGCTCACAACCGGATGCTCCTGCACACGCTGACCAATTTCCAGATCTACACGAAGCAGCGCCGCGGCAACAAAACCTACGCCGACAATTATCTGGAAGAGGTTCTGTCCGAGCATCAGGAGATCTTCCAGGCCTTCGTATCGAAGGACGAAGATGCGGCAGCGGCGGCCATCACGAAGCATCTGGATAACGCCAAGCGCCGGGCTAACTTCTGACACTGTTCTACCAAAAAATATGCAGAGACGCTGTTTTTCTTCGAAAGACGAAGGGACTGTACTTTTACAAAAAGCGCAGGGGCTGTAGCAAATGATATGCTCCCCATAGAGCAGACTCTCGAAATAACAAAAATTTCGAGAGTACACTATGGGGAGCATTTTTATGATTCAAAGGAAGCTAACACCAGAAGAAAAGATGGAAGCAGTGGAATCCTATTTGAGAAAAGAGCGGCAGCGACGACGGTCGCGGTTTCGATTATCGCCCCGAAGATTCGCGAATCCCTCATAAATATAGATTCAAAAAACGGTCGGATTTCCTCAAAAAAATTTTCTTTTTCAAAAAACAAAAAGATTCGGGCGTTCCCGATCTTCACTTTTTCCTGATGCAGTTTCTTTCAAGAGGTAGGCGATGATCTTTTCCCTGCCCCGATAGTATCGGCTGCAAACCGTTTTCGTCCGCATCCCCATAATTTCTCCGATCTGCTCGAAGGTGTCGTGCCGATCTACGTGGAGCCAGAAGATGATGCCGGTCTCCGTATCCAGCTGTTGAATCGCTTCTTTCAACACCGTGGCATCGTGCTGTCGGATCAGTTCATCCAGCGCACTGGGCAACTGGCGATACAACTCCTGACTGCATTCTTCCAGCGGAATCGTCTCCGGC
>JAGATO010000113.1 GCA_017621195.1 Bacillota bacterium
GAAGCAATCCCGCTGGGACGGACGTATGATCTGGACGGCATGGAGCTGACCGAAAACGAGGAAAACTTCGTCATTGCGAAAATTCCCACCGAAATGGACGGACGGGCGCTGGATGTGGAACTGCGTCTGGTGAAGACCCCGGACGGATGGAGACTGGACTCCCCTACCTACTGAAAAACTTCCGCCTGTTCGGATAGTTCTGTCCGGATGGGCGGATTTCTCTGTAAAATCATAGAAAATTGAGTGAAATTCAACCGGATCTCTTGACAGTTTGTACATAAAAATGCTATAATATAGTATCATTTTAAGCAGGAGGCACGAAACGCTCCTCTTAACAATTTCATTCTGACAAGGAGATTCCAAACATGAAAAGATTACTCGCTCTCCTTCTTGCGGCTATCATGGTAAGCTCCGCTGTATCCTGTGCCGCCGATCCCGCAGAAGATACCACACCGACCGCGGAAAATCCCGCTGCGGAAGCTACCGAAACCGAACCCGTGGAAACCAAGCGCTTCCTTGATGACCTTCCCGAAGAACTTTCCTTCGGCGACAGTGATTTCAACATTCTCGTCCGCTCCGAACGTGAGGATACCACTCTCGCATTCGAACTGATCGGTGAAACCGTAAACGACGCCATCTGCGAAAGAACCCTCCTTCTGGAAGACCGTTTTGACGTTACCATCATGCCCACTCCCCTCGTTTCCGACAAGGGTCAGTGGAATACCGCAATCGCAGGCTCCGCTCAGGCTGCTGACGGCGCATACGACGTGGTTCTCCCCGACTACTGGTGGGGCATCGAACTGGGCGGCTACTACGCTGACCTGAACCAGATCGATTACTTCGATTTCTCCCGTGAATACTGGTGCAAGGGCTGGAACCAGAACAACGAAATCTACGGCAAGCTCTTTACTGCGGTTGGCGACTGGTCCCTCGACCTGATTCTCCAGCTGGAAGCAATCTACTTCAACCAGAGAATGCTCACCGAACTGCAGCTGGAAAATCCCTACGATCTCGTGAAGGAAGACAAGTGGATCCACGACACCTTCATCCAGATGGCACAGACCGGACACCGCGACATGGACGGCGACGGCAAGATGAATCCCAGGAACGACGTTTACGGTATCATGTACAACCTCCACGGCGGACGCGGCTTCCTGTATGCATACGGCATGAAGCTTGGTACCAAGACTGACGACGGCGGCTGGTCCCTGGACTACTACAACGACCGCTTCGTTAAGATGTACGACACCGTTTACGCAATGCACAACGACTCCAGACTCGTCAACTACGGCGAAGGCTACGGTCAGCTGTTCGCAGGCGGCTCCACCCTGTTCCAGGTAGGCGTTCTGGACTGCACCAGAGGCTATCTCCGCGACATGGAAGACGACTTCGGTCTGGTTCCCTATCCGAAGCTGGACGAAGCTCAGGAAGACTTCATCTCCTTCAACCTGGGTACCGCTTACATGGCAATCATCAAGAGCGCAAAGAACCCCGCAATGTCCGCGGCGATTATGGAAGCGTTCTCCGCTGAAAACTGCAAGTCCGTTGTTCCCGTTCTCTATGAAGACGCTCTCAAGGATAAGTACTCCCGTGACCCCGTTGCGGCTGAAATGATCGATATCCTCAAGAGAACAGTACACTTCGACTTCGCATTCGTTAACGACGCAGCTCTGAATGCGCTCTGCAATGTGTACTTCAACGCAATCAACGACAAGAAGCCCCTGTCTTCCACCTATCAGTCCCAGAAGAAGCTCACCGAAAGACTTCTCGAAAAGCTGATGCGCTCCTACCAGGATACGGAAGAAGAAGCAGCGGCTGAATAAGAAATTTATCGGGGACACGAAGTCTCCGTACGCAAACCCCTTATAAAGTGTAAATGCCACGAAGGCGTTCTTGAAGGATCCAGCAGGATCTTTTGTGGGAACGCCTTTTTGGTTTCAATAAAGGAGAAAATAAATGAACACCATCATCACCGCAATCCGCACGCATATCCGTACCCTCACCCTGTCCGCGATGTTTCTGGCAATGGCTCTTCTGCTGCCCTTCCTCACCGGACAGATCCCCCAGATCGGCTCCCTCATCTCCCCCATGCATATCCCGGCATTCCTCTGCGGCATGACCTGCGGACCGGTGTGGGGCCTTGTGGTTGGCGCAGTCTCTCCCCTGCTCCGATCCCTCATCTTCACCATGCCTCCCATGGCGATGGCTCCCATGATGGCAGTGGAACTTGCCGCCTACGGTGCAGTGTCCGGACTTCTCACCCGGATCCTGCCCAAAGGGAATCTGTGGCTGTATGCCAACCTCGCCGTGTCC
>JAGATO010000114.1 GCA_017621195.1 Bacillota bacterium
CGTCCGGAGCCGATCCGCGAAGCCATGGAGACGTTCCGGTCGCTGATCGATCAGCTGGAAGCGCTGCTGTAGCGGCAAGGCGGCTGGCGCGAAGCGGACTGCGGCAAACGAGTGGCGGGGCTGTGGGCCCCGAAGGAGAACATCATGGCAGAGAACAGAAAGCGCATCATCAATATTTTTGAAAACGATTCTCCGGTGTCCAAGGAAACGCGGCGCATCTTCAAGCAAAAGCTGGAGCTGGCCGGTTATGCTGTCTGCGATGGATTCGATCCCGAGGCGGAGCTGATCGTCTGCATCGGCGGCGATGGGCAGCTGCTGCGGACACTGCATCAGCTGGAATTTCCGTCCAATCCCTTCGTAGGTGTCAACACCGGCCACCTGGGTTTTTTCCAGGAGCTGCATCCCGACCAGCTGGACGAGTTCATCTTTCTGTACAACCAGGGACGGTGCACCGTACAGAAGCTGAAGACGGTGAAGGCAACCATCGAGATCGGATCGGAGGTGTTCTATCAGAAGGGACTGAACGAGATCGTCATTACCGGTGACAGCTCTCAGCTGACCCATCTGAACATGTCCATCGACGACAGCTTCATCGAGAAATTCAGCGGCGACGGCCTTCTGATCTGTTCGCCTGCCGGGAGCACGGCCTATAACTACGCCCTCCGGGGAAGCATCGTGGATCCGCGGCTGGATCTCCTGCAGGTGACGCCCATGGCTCCCCAGAACACGGCGGCATACCGTTCGTTTACGTCCAGCATTCTGCTCCCCTCCAACCGATCGGTGACCATCCATCCCGAAAACAAGGAAGGAAAGGGAATCAACATCGTGGCGGACTCCACGCATCGTCACTACGACTGGATCGACAAGATCACCGTGGAGCTGTCGGATGAGACGGTGCAGCTTCTGCGCTTCGAGCATTACGATTTCTGGCGGAAGGTGAAGAGCAAGCTGCTGTAGCAGCGCGGGACGGCGGTCGGCCTTGCGGCGGCGCGACGATTCGAGCGGCGGCAAACCTTTCGCGGCGGCCCGCACCGCACTATGGGGGATAGAATGAACGAAAACGAAACCCGGTTGACATACCGGTTGAAAAAAGAAGATGAAGAATTGGCTCTGCGGTCCCTTCTGCGTCGAGAGTTCGGCGTATCCACCCGGTTTTTGCGGAAGCTGAAGGAGGAAGACCACATACTGCTGGACGGCGTTCCGACGAAGGCATTTGAACACGGAAAACGAGGTCAGCTTTTGCAGGTGGAGATGCCCCGGGAGACCAGCTGGTTTGAACCGGAGGACATTCCCATCGACGTGGTCTATGAGGATGAGGACCTGATCGTGGTAAACAAACAGCCCGGGCTGGTGGTTCATCCCACCAACGGAAAGCCGAACCACACCATGGTCAACGGACTGACGAAGCGGATGATGGATCGGGGAGAAGAGTACAAGATCCGTCTGGTGAACCGGCTGGACATGGACACCTCCGGGATCTGTATCGTGGCGAAGAACGGGTATTGCCAGGACTTCTTCATGAAGCAGATGGAAAAAAACCAGGTGGAAAAGACGTATCTGGCCTTTGTCCGGGGAACGCTGACGGGAGCGGGTACTATCGACCTGCCCATCGGACGGAAGGAAAACGATCCGTATCGTCGGGCGGTGCGGGAGGACGGTGCGCCTTCGGTGACCCATTACCGTAGCCTTTCCACCTTTGAAAAGAATTACAGTCTGGTGGAATTGGTACTGGAGACGGGACGAACCCATCAGATCCGCGTGCACATGGCCCATTTGGGCTATCCGCTGATCAGCGATCACCTGTACGGAGCGGAGGAGGCGGAGCACGATCTGATTCCGCGGCAGGCTCTGCACGCCTGCGCCATTTCCTTTCTTCATCCGCGGACCAGAAACCGGCTGCGGCTGGAAGCACCGCTGCCGGAGGATATGATCCGGCTGCGGGGGATGCTGGGAAGAGAATACAGAGAATAATCACAAAAATGAAATCACCTTCATACTATGGAAAGAACCATGGATGGAGGTGATTTTTTTGAATGAAGATTATTCGAAGCAGTGCTGCGATGACCGGCGTTGCGATGACCGGCGTTGTGATGACCGATGCTGCGATGATCGGTGCTGTGACGGCGATGGGGGCGGAAGCGACTGGGAAACATGGCTGCCGATTCTGATCCTTCTGTTTTTCCTGTGCGGCGGTTTCTCCGGACTGGGATTCGGATCCAATCAAAGCGGAGATCCCTGCTGTGACAATAACAACGGAAGCTGGGGCTGGATCCTGATACTTATCATACTGTTCTGCTTCCTGAACAACGGGAACGGAAACGACGGAAAAGGCGGCTTCCTCGGCGGTCTGTTCTAAGCCACATAGCAAAAAAATTCGCTGAAGTCCCACGATTTCAGCGAATTTTCAATTTCGCGACGATGGTTCCCCACGGGTTTCCCTTACACTTCGTTTTACCATACCCGGCAGAAGCGAATTCGGCGCGGGCCCGTAATCTATGAGCGAATGTCTGTGGCCATGGTGATCACCGGTGAAACGAATTGATAGATGTAGTCCTTCAGTTCATTGGCGGACAGGTCACAGCCGCGGCGGAACCACTGGCGGATGACGGCTACAATACCGTAGGTGATGAAGTAGCAGGAATAGATCAGCTGCTGATCGGTGGCGTGGATCGAACCGTCATCGGCGGGAGCTTGGCTGCGCAGCTGCAGTCCTTTTTCCAGCAGAATGTGAGCGATCCCCTGGACCATAGCCTCGCTGTGCATATTGATCAGCAGGATTCGATATAATGTACGGTCCTGTTCGATGAAGGTGACGATGTGATTGACGATGGACTTCAACGATTCGTGGCGCTGTTTGGGCTGGAACACATCGATGGCCTCTTCCATTTCCTTCAACAGATCGCGGCAGATGCTTTCCAGCAGTTCATTCGTGGAGTTGTAGTGAAGATAGAAGGTTCCGCGGTTCAGATCGGCCCGCTCGGTCACGTCGCGAGCGGTAATCTGTGAGAATTCCTTTTCGTCCATGAGTGAGATCAGAGCATCCCGAAGCATGCGGCGTGTCCGGAGAATTCGGCGATCCGGTTTCTTCGACACAACCGATGGAGATGCGGTTGTTTTCGTATTCGACATTTCAAAAATCCTCCATGCTGTGTTGAATGATCGACAATCCAACCAGCTTTGTTCAAAATCAAC
The DNA here is from genome assembly GCA_017621195.1 of Bacillota bacterium. Taxonomy (GTDB): domain Bacteria; phylum Bacillota; class Clostridia; order Peptostreptococcales; family Anaerovoracaceae; genus RGIG446. Next base: position 3,193 of record JAGATO010000114.1, read on the forward strand.
AAACCCTATTGATTTCATCCTTATGTCCGATTATAATACTGCAGGAAAAGATAATCAACAATTTTCGTTAAATAAATTTATTTTGATAAATGGAGAAGCGTATATTATGGAACAATTGATTCACAGGCTTGCCGATGATATCGTGGAGCACGGAAGAGGAATCGAGAGGATGTTCATCCTGATCTTCCTGTGCTGCGCCATCATGTCGCCCTTTGTCGTGGTGAACTACGACCTGTCGGAGTACCTTCCGGAGACGGCTCAGTCAGAACAGGGCCTGCGGCTGATGGAAGAGGAATTCGGCTATCCCGGTACGGCGCGGCTGATGATCGAAAACGTGAGTCTGTACCAGGCGAAGAACATCAAAAAAGAAATCGAAGCCCTGTCCCAGGTGGACCAGGTCCTGTGGTGCGATACGGCCAGCGATGTGTACATGGCCGAGAGCTTCATCGATTACGATGATATCACCGACTATTACAAGGACAACTGCGCCGTCATGGACATCACCTTCAAAAGTGGCGACACTGAAAAAGTGACGCATAAGACGCTGGATCGGATCCGCGAGATTGCCGGGGAGAACGCCTATCTGGTAGGGAACGCGGCGCAGCAGCAGGCACTGCAGGAAAACATCTCCGAAGAGGTGAATCTGGTTATGGTGTTGGCCGTGGTCATGATCCTGGCGATCCTGACGCTGTCCACCACCTCCTGGTTTGAACCCCTGCTATTTTTGACGGTCATGGGCGTCGCCATCGTCATCAACACCGGTACCAACATTCTGTTTCCCAGCATTTCCTTCATGACGAAGAGCGTAGCGGCGGTGCTGCAGCTGGCGGTATCCATGGACTATTCCATCTTCCTGCTTCACACCTATCTGCGCAAGAAAATGACCATCGAAGACGACAAGGTGGCCATGAAAGAATCCATCGAAGAATCCATCAATTCCATTCTGGCCAGCGGAATGACCACCATCATGGGCTTTTTAGCCCTGGCCTTCATGAGCTTTTCCATCGGCTTCGACATGGGACTGGTTCTATCCGAAGGAATCATCATCAGCCTGTTCACCGTGCTGTTTTTAATGCCGGCATTGATCCTGCGGGCCCAGAGGCTGATCGTCAGAACCACACACAGAGCGCTGATGCCGGATTTCAAGCGGTTCAGTCAGGGCGTGTACAAGATGCGTCACGTCATCGCTGTGGTTGTTCTGGTGATTGCCGTTCCTGCCTACGTCGGTCAGGGGATGAACGATTTCACCTACGGAACGTCTGCCGTCTCCGGCGGACCGGGAACGAAAATCTATGAGGAAGAGCAGGTCATCAATGAAAAGTTCGGCCGAAGCAACTTAATGATGGCCATCGTGCCCAACGATAGCCTGCTAATCGAGCGCGAGTTTGCCGATCGGGTGGAAGAACTGGAATACGTGAAGAGCATTACGTCTCTGGCCCAGACGATTCCGGAGGGAATTCCCGAATCCATTCTGCCGGAGAGCGTCACGGGGCAGCTTCACACCGACGATTACGCACGGATTCTGATTCAGGTGAGATCGAAGGAAGAAAGCGAGTTGTCCTTCCGGGCCTCCGATGAGATTCAGGCCCTCCTGCGCGAGTACTATCCGGAGGGAGCCTATCTGGTGGGCGTCACTCCCACCACCCAGGACATCAAGGCGACGATCAATGCCGACTACAGCTTCGTCAACTTCCTGTCGCTGGCCGCGGTTGCCGTAGTCGTGGGTCTGGCCTTCAAATCCATCATCATGCCCATCGTGGTATTGATCCCCATCGAGCTGGCCATCTTCATCAACATGGTCATTCCGTATCTGGTGGGAACGAAGATGATCTTCATGGGCTATCTGATCGTCAGCTGCATCCAGCTGGGAGCGACAGTGGACTATTCCATCCTCCTGTCCAACCACTACATCGCCAATCGCGAAACCATGTCGAAGAAGGATTCGGCCATCGAAGCCATTCATCTGGCCACGCCGTCCATCCTCACTTCCGGCGTGATCGTTACCGTGGTGGGATACATGATGAAGTTGATCTGCACCATTCCGGCCATCGCCGACATGGGAGAACTGATCGGACGAGGTGCGCTGGTCTCCATGCTCATGGTGCTGAGCATCCTTCCGGCGCTGCTGGTCTATGCGGATAGGGCCATCACCGGGAACTTCGGAAATTTCGGACGTATGTTGAAGAAACGCAAAGAGAAGAAAGCTGCAAAAGCGAAGGAGGTTGCGTGAGATGAAAGAAATGAGCGAAAACGAAATGAGTGCAGTTTTACATAGAACCGGGCGGCGCGCAGTTGCCGCCTTCCTGACGCTGACCATGATAGCGGCAACCGCTGGGTCGGCCTTTGCTGCCGCCCCTGCGGTATCGGTGGACGAGGCCATGTACATCAATGCCGACTACTACGGCGGTCTGGAGGATATCACCGTGGTGAAGGGCGTCAACATGAACGGACTGACGGAATTCACAGACTACGGAGACTATCTGCGGGTGGACAATATGACCAACCGGATCGAGCCGGTCATCGAGGGAAGCTCCGTAACGTGGAAGCTGGATGAGAACCAGAAGCGGTTTTACTTCTCTGCCATGTTGGAACAGGTGCAGCTGCCCTGGAACTTCGACATCAGCTACTTCCACAACGGTCAGCCCGCCGATCCGTCCAAGCTGGCGGGAGTCGACGGTCTGATCGAAATCCGCGTGAAGGCTACGCCCAACGAGCTTGCCTCGGACTATTACCAGAAGAATATGATGCTGCAGGTTCTGGTCATGGCCGACATGGAACAGATGAATTCCATTCAGGCGGAGGGAGCGCAGCTGCAGTCGGCGGGGAAGAGCACCGTGGCGCTGTTTCTGGGATTGCCGGGGGAAGAAGAGGAGTTTGTGGTGCAGATCGGTACCGACAGTTTTGAAAGTGCCGGCGTAATCATCACCATGATTCCCGGAACAGTTTTGCAGCTTTCGGAGATCAGGGAGCTGAAAGAAACCATGGATAAGGCGGAAGAAGCGGGCGACGCTCTGTACGCCGGAATCAACGATATGTTGACGGCGGTGGCGGGGATGAAACCGGGCCTGACCCAGGTGAAGAGCGGTGTATCGGATCTGAACGAGGCGCGCAAGATCGCCGATGCGTCTCTGGACGGCATTTTGGACCGGATGGACGATACCATTTCCACCATGCGCGAGACGGCGAAGGTTCTGAGCGATATGGATGAGGAACTGGACCAGAGCAATAAGGATATGAACAATTTGGCAGCCCAGCTGCGCAGCACGAAGCGTCAGTTGTCCGACCTGCGTGACGAAATGGAAGATGTGGAGGACGATGCAGAGGATCTGATCGAAGAATACATGACGGCCTACGTGGCGGAGCAGGTGGAAAACAACCGGACTCTGATGAACGAGATTTCTGCAGCGGCTGCCGAGCAGGTGACGAATCAGGTGATGGCTCTGGCGCAGCAGCAGGCGGTGGAACAGGCAGGAGGCATGGAAGCCTTCAGTCAGCTTTCGCCGCAGGAGCAACAGGCGTTGGTGGGTCAGTGCGCTGCAGCCATTCAGTCCGACCGCGACACCATGAGCAGACTGCAGGATCAGGCGGTGGAGGCCGCCAAGCGCAGCGTTTTGACGGAAGAACGGCTGAAAGCGGAGATCCCTTATTACGCCAATGTGAAGAAGCTGCAGAAGTCCATGAAGAACGCTTCTTCGGAGCTGAGGGGCATGGAAGATGAAATAGAAGACCTGTTGACCGATACGGGGAAGGTCATGAGCAGTACGGCAGATCTGGTCAAGGAGCTGAAGGCGACTCTGGATCAGACGGCCGAGCTGTTGGAGAGCACCGGCGACGTGATGGAACAGCTGCAGACGGTGGTCAGGGACAGCCGCCCCTATCTGCAGTCCGGCGGTGAGAATACCATGGTGGGAATGATCGATACGCTGGATGAAACCATGAAGGCATTGGACAGCACCAAAGCGGTGAAGAACGCCAACAGTACGCTGAAGCGTCTGATCGACGATGAAATGGATTCGATTCGAGAGGAAAATAAGATGTTGGAGATGGATCCAGATGCACCGGTTCAGTCCTGCACTTCTCAGGAAAATCCCAGCCCCAACACGCTGCAGATCATCATTCGGACTCACGAAATCTCTCTGGACGCTCAGAAGGACGCCATCGTGGATCTGGAAACAGAGGAAGAGCCCATGACTCCCTTCCAGCGGATGGTAGCCATCTTTGAAAAGATCATCCGCGCCATTCTCAACGTATTCGAGGTAGAAGAATAGGAAACAATTGCAGATCTCATCGATTCTGTTTATTTTTCGGACGGCGCTTTAGGCGGTGTCTCGACGCGGGACTGTTGCAGGGCTTCGTAAATGGCTTCTACATCATAGTCCGGAGCGAAGGGCTTCGCTGCATGACAGATCGTCGTGATGATGCTCGGATCTTCTTCTAATTCTTCGGCGATGGTTTGGAGCGATTTTCCCTTGGACAGCTTTTTACAGACCAGCTCGATCTTTTCCATCATTTTTCCCTCGGTCCTTCCCTCACGGCGTCGTTTCTGCAGTTCCAATTCGATCCTCATGTAGTGCCTCCCGATTTTTTCGTCCCGGCGAATACCGCATACTTCGGCCTTCGCCTCTTGCGTTAGGATTGAGGAATAGTCGGCAGCGTCATCGTTGGTGCGAATATAGTCCAGAAATTCCAATATGGCCGGAGATGCATTCCTCTGCGTATAGCGGCTGTTCAGGAGGATGGCGTGGGCCCCGTCGTTGCATACGATGAGTTTGGCATCAGTTCCGTCGTCTGCGTCGCGATTCGTATCGCCGCAGTCGCTTCCGGAACCGCACCAATAGGCTTGTCGTTCGTACTTGGCGAATCCCTGGTCCAGCGGATCGTAGTCGCAGATGAAGATGATGTAGCTGTCGGGAAGTTCCTCAAAGAGACAGCCTTTTCGCAATTCTTCCCGGTCGATGCCGGATTGGTAATAGCGGATGCGGCGCTCTA
>JAGATO010000115.1 GCA_017621195.1 Bacillota bacterium
ACTATCTGAATGAACTGAAAAAATACCGGGATGTTCCGCTGGTAAAAAATCTTGCCGGCATCCGACGCTGCGGAAAATCCACCCTCCTGGAAATGTTACGTGAGGATCTGCTTGCTAACGGCGTTCGTCCAGAGCAGATAATCGAACGTAGATATACTTCATTGGATTTAGGTGCTCTGCCAACCGCAACGGATGTGTATCTGGATATCAAGGCCGTTCTAAACATGAATAGCAAGAATTATCTGCTTTTAGATGAGGTTCAGGAAATTGAAGAATGGGAAAAGCCGTTCTGAAAACCCAGGAGAAATTTTATCTGGCAGATCCGTCTCTAACATATTGTATGATGGGTTTCAACCCAAAATCCATTGCTTCAATGTTGGAAAATATCGTATATTTCGAATTGCGTCGCCGGGGTTATGATGTTTATGTTGGCAAAAACGAAACGAAAGAAATCGATTTTGTGGCGGTCCGGCGGGATGAACGCATCTACGTGCAGGTCTGTCGCGAACTGCCCGACACCTCTGATCGGGAAATTAAAAATCTATTGGAAATCAGAGACCATTATCCGAAATTCGTTGTAACCCTGGATGATCTGGCCGGGGGAAATATCGACGGAGTTCGGATCGTACATCTGGCAGACTTTCTCCTGAGTTCACAATATTACGGATGACGATTGATGATGAGGATACCCCTCCGTCGCCGTTTTCGAATAGGGATGATGCAATGTGTAAAGACGGCCGCAGAATACTCTGCGGCCGTCTCGTTTCTCGCTTGATTGTCTATTCCATTTCCGCGTTCAGCGTCCAGGAGGATACATCCGTATGGAGCAGTTCGTGAGCTCTGTGGGACAGCGGCTTTTCCAGGAATTCCTTGTAAGTCTGCTGTACCGCCGGGTTCTCGTGGGAGAACCGCAGGTTGGAGGAGCGATCCAGACCGTACAGGATCTGACCGCGTTCCTCTGCCATTTCCACGCCGTCGTGAATGGGCTGACCACCGCCGCCGGAGCATCCGCCGGGGCAGGCCATGATTTCTACGAAATCGTACTCCACCTCACCCTTCTTGATGGCTTCGATCAGCTTTCTGGTATTGCCCAGACCGCTGGCAACCGCTACGCGGACTTCCACACCCTGGATGCCGAAGACTGCTTCCTTCCAGCCGTCCATACCGCGGACACGGCGGAAGCTGTCGGGATCCGGGTTCTTTCCGGTGATCAGGAAGTAAGCGCTTCTCAGTGCGGCTTCCATAACGCCGCCGGTGGCTCCGAAGATGACGCCGGCGCCGCTGCCTATGCCGAAGATGTCGTCAAAGGGTTCTTCCTTCAGGTCGGCGGCTGCGATGTGATCCGCGCGGATCATGCGGGCGATTTCTCTGGTAGTCAGAACCAGATCAACGTCCTTTCCGTGACCGGCGTTGTTGACCTCAGGAACGTTGTTTTCGTACTTCTTCGCCATGCAGGGCATGATGGAGACGGAGAAGATCTGATCCGGATCGACGCCCAGCTTGTGGGCAATGTAGGTCTTGGCCAATGCACCGAAGATCTGCTGCGGCGATTTTGCCGAGGACAGATTGGGAATCAGCTCGGGATACTGGATCTTGATAAAGCGGAGCCAACCGGGGCAGCAGGACGTGAACATGGGCCACGAATACTCTTCCTTATGAGTAAAGCGCTCGATGAACTCGCTTCCTTCTTCCATGATGGTCATATCGGCGGAATACGTGGTATCGAACACATAATCCACGCCCATGCGCTTCAGCGCACTGACCATGCGGCCCAGAGTAGCCTCTTCCTTGTACAGGCCTACCGCTTCGCCCCAGGCGGTACGGACGGCCGGAGCCACCTGAACCACCACGATCTTCTTGGGATCGGCGATGGCTCGGAACATAACGTCGGTATCGTTGCGTTCACGCAGAGCGCCGACGGGGCAGTGAGTCACGCACTGACCGCACAGGGAGCAGCTGGCATCCTGAATGCGGCGGTTCTGAGACACACCCACCGTGGTTCTATAACCGGAACCGGAGACGTTCCAGACGTTCAGGCTCTGAACCTTGTCACAGATCTGGATGCAGCGCATGCACTTGATGCACTTGGAAGCATCTCGGATCAGAGGGAACTTCATGCTCCAGCGGTTCTTTTCCGCAATGGTCTTAAAGGGTACGTGTAAAATACCCAGGTCGTTGGCGATGGTCTGCAGACTGCAGTTGCCGCTGCGGACGCAGGTGGCGCACTTGCAGTCGTGGTCCGACAGAATCAGTTCTACGTTGATCTTTCTCGTAGCCCGAACCTTGGCGCTGTTGGTCAGGATTTCCATGCCCGGCTGTACTACGTTGTTACAGGCCGTCAGCAGCGTATTCATTCCTTTGTTCTCGACGATGCACACGCGGCAGGCGCCAATCTCGTTGATATCCTTCAGAAAGCACAGGTGCGGAATGTGAATTCCCACTTCTTTGGCCGCTTCCAGGATCGTCGTTCCTTCCTTTACGGATACTTTGATGCCGTCAATCGTTAATTTTACCATTGTCCTACTCTGCCTCCTTTAAACGATCCCAGTCCGTAGTGGTCGCAGCGCAGGCAGCGGAACGCTTCCTGACACGCTTCTTCCCTGGTCATGCCGATTTCGATCTCGCCGAAATCGCTGCCCCGTTCGCCGGCCTGGCGCAGCTTCAGCTCTACGCGGCCCGTGGGGTTTCTGTCGCCGTAGCGCGGCTCGGGAATGTCCACATCCACATCGATGGAGTGATGGAAGCCAAGATAGGTATCGATGTTCGCTGCAGCAACCTTGCCGGCGGCAACAGCGTTGATGACAGTAGAGGGGCCGGTGACGCAGTCACCGCCGGCGAAGAAGGCGGGAACCTTTTCTACCTGGCTGGAGCTGGCGGTCACGATGCTGCCTCTCTTGATGGGGATTCCGTATTCTTCGAAGTTCTTGGTCTCCGCCGCCTGTCCGATGGCAGAGATGATGATCTGGCAGGGGATGAACTCCGCATCGGCCTGAGCGTCCACCGGACGGGGACGACCGGCCTTATCGGTTTCACCGGCGATCTGTGGACGCACCCACAGGCCGGTGACATTGCTGTCCTTATCCACGTCGATCTTCTCCGGAGCCTTCAGCGTCAACAGCTGGCAGCCCTCGGCAACAGCGCCCTCCACTTCCTCGGGAAGCGCCGTCATATCGTCTCTTCTTCTTCGATAGACGATGCTGACCTTGGCAGCACCCAGACGGTTGGCCGTTCTGGCAACGTCCATGGCTACGTTTCCGCCGCCGATGACGACGACTTCCTTGTCCATGAAGCTGGGCATGTCGTTATCTCCGATGGCGCGCAGCATTTCCACCGCAGGAATGACTCCGTGAGCAAATTCGTTGGGGATACCGATGCTCTTATGCGTATGAGCACCGATGGAAATGTAGATCGCGTCAAACTTTTCCTTCAGTTCTTCGATGGCCATCTGCTCTCCACCGATGTCCCAATCGGTGACGGCCTTGATTCCGGTGGACAGAATGGTGTCGATGTCTTCCTGGAGACGCTCTCTGGGCAGACGATAGCTGGGAATACCGTAGCGCAGCATACCACCCAGCTGGCTTCTCTTTTCGTAGATGGTCACGTCGTGGCCCATCAGGGACAGGTAATAGGCAGCCGTCAGTCCGGAGGGACCGCCGCCTACGATGGCAACTTTCTTTCCGGTATCCGGCATCCGATCGGGAGCCGGTACCTTGCCGCAGTTATCCACAGCGTATCTCTTCAGACCGCGGATGTTGACCGGTGCATCCACCAGGTTTCTGCGGCAGCGCGCTTCGCAGGGATGCTCGCAGATCAGTGCGCATACCGTGGGGAACGGATTGTCCTTGCGGATCAGCCGCACCGCATCGGCGCAGCGGCCTTCCAATACCAGCGCCGTGTAACCCGGTACATCCACGCCTGCGGGACACAGCTCCACGCAGGGAACGGGCTGCTTCAGCCGCTGAATGCTCTCGGTGCAGCGGTGGTTGACGATGTGTTCTATGTAGTCTTCCCGGAAGCCTTCCAATCCGTGCAGGACCATCTTAGCTGCTTCCGTACCGATGGCGCAGTCCGCGGAATCGCGAATGGCGATAGCTGTCTCTTCGATCAGCGGGATGATGTCCAGCGTGGTATCCACGCTCAGGTCCAGCACTTCCTCCAACAGGTGAGACAGCTGCCCCAGACCGACGCGGCAGGGTACGCACTTACCGCAGGTCTGAGCGTGACACATCTTCAAAAACGATTGTGCCATGTCCACAGGGCACAGACCCGGCGGGCTGGCGATGATCCGCCGCTCCAGATCCTTATAGAGACCTTCTACAGTCATCTGTGCCTTGTCTCTCGTTTTGATGTCTAATCTACTCATTTTATGTTTCCTCATGTGCAACTCATGGTAAGGTCCGTTTCGATTCCAACGCTGCCTGGCAGCGCCGCACTCATACGAATCGATCCGACGGAGCCTGTAGTCGCATTTTTTATATACGAATAATCATAACACCGATTTCGTATTATTTCAATTATTTTTATGTTTCTTCCGAATAATTTATTGTTTAACAATCATTATCCTCGGTATTTTGAGAAATTATTTCGGTTAAAATCGTTTTTTATCGAAACAATTCTTTTCTTTTACACCGTCTTAACACGCATTCATCACATTTATTGTCCGTTTTTCTTGTTCTTTTCCGTCCAATTGACATTTGATTAACAATTCAGACGTTTCTGTCAATGCAAAACACAGCACCGTTTTAAATAGGTGTTGACACTGTACTATGTCACGTGGTACACTTGGCCTATCAAAGGGGTGTTATCATACACACAAAGGAGGAGCTCATGTTTCAATTGGACTTAAAAAGCCGTGAGTCCATCTACGAACAGATCATCAGTCAGATGAAAGAGCTGATCGTCACCGGCGTCCTGAAGGAGGGCGAAAAGCTGCCCTCCGTCCGGGAGCTGTCCAGAATCCTGACCGTCAATCCCAACACGGTACAAAAAGCCTATCGGGAGCTGGAACGTCAGGGTTACGTCTACACCGTAACCGGCCTGGGCTGTTTTGCCGCCTCTCTGGCCGACATCCGACGCGACGAAACAGCCATACACCAGCTGACAGAAACGCTGCGTACCACCCTCCGACAGCTGACGTATCTGGGCTTTACACGGCAGGAAATCGACGCCCTTCTGGACCGCTTGTTCCGGGAGGATCATCAGCATCGAAACGACACAGAGAAAGGAAGTGAATCCACATGATCCAGGTGTGCGGATTGAATAAGACCTTCGACGGGTTTCCCGCTTTGACGGATCTGAACCTTCACGTAAAAAAAGGAGCGATCTACGGCCTCATCGGCACCAACGGCTCCGGAAAGACCACGGTGATCAATCACCTGACCGGCGTCTGGAAGCAGGACAGCGGCACCGTCATCATCGACGGCCAGCCGGTATTTGACAACG
>JAGATO010000116.1 GCA_017621195.1 Bacillota bacterium
AACGATTCACAGAATCGTTTTGCAACGCTCGCGCCCTTTCGGGTTCGAGCCCCTTTCGTTTTGGAAAATGAAAAAGACCACATTACTGTGGTCTTTCGTTGGTACACCTTCAGGGGCTCGAACCCTGGACACCCTGATTAAGAGTCAGGTGCTCTACCAGCTGAGCTAAAGATGCATGTTTTGTTGTCTCTCAAGGACAAGAATTATAATACCAGAGCGAATGGACTTTGTCAACACAAAAAAACAATTTTTTTTAAAAAAGTAGATAAAGAATTCAGAGTTAGAAAAAATAACAAAAGAATTACAAAAATTCAAGGTTTTTATGGGGACGGTCATAGGCACGCTTTTGTTAGGTGATATTTGCAGATAAAAGGGATGATGGAGCGGGGACTGGATCAGAAGTTGGAGTTGGCCGTTTTTCTATCATGTTGATGACGAGTAACGTTAAAATATAGCGTTTTTTGGATTTCATATATTTTGAGAGTTTGCCTGTGATATTAGATAGGGCTTTTTAAAAGTTCTATACTTTTCTAAATTTAAAAGAAAAAAATAAGGGAAAAGGAGGTAAGAAGAAGCTAAAAAAATCCACATATTTACATTTCTTACCGCTTTCTATATTTTTGAGATGCCATTTCAATGTTGTATAGAAGTTCTTCTGAAAAGTCCTATCATTTATAGCCAGAATTTCTTGAAATATAGAACCTGCGATTTTTCCTACCAATTAGTGAAACTATCCGCAAAAATACAGGTTTTTTCAATTGCCCTATACATTAGCGGAAGTTCATCAATAGAATATAGGACTCGTTGAAGGAACACCTTACCAGAGCATAAAGAAGCCCTATGGGACCGCATGGCAACGTTTTTTCTCCGAATTTCATCGGAAAGCCGTGGATTCACCGTGGCTACCACTGACACTATTGGCGGTGCGCTGGCGGTTCACGCCAGCGTCCCTTTCGACTTCGTTGGCGCGGCCGTCATTCTCCGATATCATTGCGGCGCAGAATGGTGTAGAATAGCACTAAGAGGAAAAAGAACCAAAGGCGATAGGACAGACAAGCGGATCAAAAACCGTTAGAGCGGAAAAGTAGGAACGAATCAAAACAGTCGCAGTAAAAAACAATGCGAAAACCAGTGGGACGGATGTCGTCAAAACAGAAAGAAGAGGGGAAGAAAACAAAGAAGAGAATAAAACGCAAATGAAGAAAATGGAGAAAGATAAAGAACAAATGGATCAGAAAAAAGATCAGAATACAAGAAACAGGAAGGACGAGGAGAAATGAGCCATCGTCTGCATCGGAGACAGTATCGTGGAGGGTTATCCCTATGGGGAGCAGCATCGCCGCTGGTGCGCAGAGGAAGGAGAAATCGCATATTATGTGGACGGAATCCATCCTACGCGGAAGGGATATGAAAAAATTGCGGCTTTTGTCTGTGAAAAATTACCGCACATGAATTCACGACTGGAGAACACAATAGAAGGCGAGGAAGCGATGAGGTAGGCGCGCCGGGATCGACTGCACTCGAAACCGTATCATTGTGAAGAAGGCAAAGACATTTGCCCAACAGGGAGGAAATCATGAGAAATTACGAAAGCAACGAAACAAACAAGACCAATAAGACCAACAATAAGGCTAACAATAAGGCTAGCAACAAGACGGAAAACCGCACCAGCGACAAGACCGAAAACAAGACCGATAACTGCTGCCGTTAATCGGGAAGAAAGAGACGCCGCAGAGATCCTCTCACCGGGGATCGGCTGCGGCGTTTTACATAGAAAAATCCGATGGAGAGGCAAAGACGGAGAACCATAGAGGGATGCCGAAACTTCCGCAAAAAACATAGTCATAAGAAAGCAGTTGTGTTATAATAAAATGATAAATTGTCAGTACTTTACCCAATGGCATGGCAAAGGCCGGACAATGAAGCGGAGGAATGAAGATGCAGTGCAGAACATGTGGCAGCTCGATCAATGAAACAGATACCGTCTGCAAGGTGTGCGGAGCTGTTCAACAGGAAAAAAAGCCCATACACAACGAGGAATTCCAATGGACCGTTCACGATTTTTCCAAGCCGAAAAAGGCGTCCCCGGACTTGAAGATGGAATGGCCCAGGGAGCCGGAGCGGCCTCGACGCAGTAAGGGTCAGGAGGAGCCCATCTCCTTCGATATCGACGTGTTCAAAAAGCGCGGTGCCGACGGAAATTCCATGAGTGAAAATATGCCAAAGGGCGATGCGCCGCAGAATGATACGAAGAAAGCGGAACAGACGACGGAAGTGAAACAGCCGACGCCGGAAGCAAAACAGCCGACGGCGGAAGAACCGACGCCGGAAGTGAAGCAATCGCCGACAGCGGAGCTGACGCCGGAGCAGAAGCTGCGAGAGCTGGTGGAGCTGACCGAGAATCTGAAGCGCCAGAGTGGCCTGAAACAGGAAGAGGCGCGGGCGGCCATGAACTCGTTTGGCGTATTCACGGCGGAACAGGCTCGGGAAGAAAGCTTGCGCAAGGCCGATCCCTATTTCGATTTCAGCAAGACCAACATCGCGTTTCAGGACCTGCTGGACCAAGAATACAAGAAATTACAGAAGAGAAAAGAGGGAGTCCCCTACGTGGAATCCCAGTGGAGATATGAGCCGGAAAAGGAACCGGAAAAAGAACCGGAAAAGGAAGCGGAGCGAGAAGTATCCGAGCGTTCGGAGGATGGGCCGGAGGTGCCTGAAAGTCCGGAAGATGCGCTGGAGCGCATGATTCGGGAGGGGACGAAGTCGGTGGAGGCCGGTGAAGACTCTACGATTCAGGTGGACCTCAGCGCCATCAAGAAGGCGGCGGCAAAACACTACGGCTACGAGTCCGAGGCGGATGCCGGGCCGGAAGCCGGCGCACAGTCTGCGGAGCCTACCGGGTCGGAAGTCGGCGTGCAGGCCATCGAGCCGGAACAAAAGGAACAAGCTCCCAAGGAAGAGAAAGAAGAACCGCCGACAGGGACAGAAGATACGCCGGTGCAGAAGTTCCGCAAGCGCGACACCATGACGGAAATGGAATGGGCGCGGGAAGAATACTTCCGGATGCTGGATCGGGAAATGGGCGGCGTCCAGGTTAAGGTGGAGGTCAACACTCCCTATGGACAAGCGGGAAAGGTGGTCACCGACGTGGACATCAAGCCCGGCGGAGCTGCCGAGTCGAAAAAGAGCCATGCACCCGTCTACGAAGAAACGGCGGACGGTCAAAGCGCCTTGACTGATCATGCGGAAGCGGAGAAACGGAAGGATGTCGGCGTCGAAGCGACCGATACGACAGAATCGACGGAACAAACCGACGTGGAAGCGGTCAATACGGCGGAACCGACGGAACAAACCGGCGTCCAAACGCCGGAGGAAGATGCGGTATGGCCGTTGGATCCCAGAGAGTACGAAGAAGAACCGGAGAAGGGCGGCTGTGCAGGGGCCATCGGGAAGTTCTTGCTGGCAATCATCCTGCTGGTCATCGTTTTGGAACTGGCAGCGCTGGGAATTTTGTATCTGGCACCTGACAGCAGTGCCGCTGACAAGGTTTCCGATGTCCAGGGAAAGGTAATGGATTTCATCGACTCCGTCAAGGAAAGAGGAAGTGCGATCCTGAACGGGGACGAGGAGGAACAGGATGCAGTGCAGGAGGACGGTGCGTCTTCCGAACCGGATCAACAGGAGGGCGGCGACGGTGAAATCAGTACGCTGCCCATGGAGGACAAGGAAGCGCTGATCGGAACGCAGCTGGATCGCAACAAGAATATCCGCAGCATCACCGCCAACGACGCTCTGGTTTTCCGGAGCAGCGTGGATTACGGAAACGATGATTTGAACAGCTCCCAGCCCATCGACAACAACCTGTGGTATATCAAGGAAGACGGGACGCCGGTCTATTACGACCAGGAAGTGGTGGGAGCGCTGATCGCCTTCAACTCACAGTGGGTCGATTACGTCAACAGCGGTGACAAATCCGCTCTGAACGTTACAAAAGAAGGAAGCCGCGCCTATGAAAATGCGGTAGGATTTTCAAAAGTGGGAAAAGTAACAGAAGAGTTCCTCTCTCTGGAAATTGGAGAGGTTCGAAAGGGACAGCAGGGATTCTACCTTTGGGCCAACGAGGAGATCCAGCTGACCGAAAACGGTTCTACGGCCACGGCCAGCTATCAGTGGGTCTACTGCATGGAACCGGTGGGAAACGAGATGAAGATCGTCGATTATATCAATATAAAGAATAAATAAAACGAGTCGGGATTTTGCATGGATTCCGCATACAGGGGAGGATAACATTGAAAAAGAAAAAGCACGTATTGTTAACGGCTGTGATCGTATTGTTTGTACTGGTGGCGCTGTTCTTCACCACCGTCAACTACATCGCCGATTTCCTGTGGTTTCAGGAAGTGGGCTACACGTCCGTCTTCTTCACGAAACTGGTCAGCCAGTTGAAGCTGGGAATCCCCGCATTTTTGATCTGCATGGTTCTGACCTGGGTCTATCTGCGGGGCTTGAAGCGCAGCTATTATAAAAAGGTGGAGACCGTCACCAGCAGCGTCAGCGAAAAGACCATCAACGGCATCGCTCTGGCACTATCGGCCATCTTCAGCCTGCTGACCACCCTCACCGTGATCACTACGCTGTGGTTCTAGATCCTGCAGTTCACCAACAGCACGGATTTTAACATCGCTGACCCCATCTTCCAGCAGGACATCGGTTTCTACATCTTCAAGCTGGAATTTCTGGAAGCGTTGAATAGACTGGCGCTGAACATCGTAGTCACCTTCTTCGTCATCACCATCATCTTCTATCTGGCTCTCCTGGCGCTGCGCCGGCCGGAAATGTTCGATGAAGTGCCCAAAACCGAGGAAGAGATGAACTCCGGCTTCGGAAAGTTTGCCGACCAGTTCGGAAAGTTCAGCCAGGGAACGCCCTTTGAAGAGGCTGTGGGAAAGATGAACAGCCACAGACCCAAAACGAAGAAGGAATTCGATTCGGAGAACATGAAGCAATTGCTGTCCATCGCCTCCGGACAGATCACCGTCATCGGCGTGGTCTTCTTCCTGATGCTGGCCCTCAACTTCTTCCTTCGCCGCTATGACATTCTGTATTCCGGAACGGGCATCGCCTACGGCGCCGGTTACACCGATATCAATGTGACGCTGAATCTGTACCGCGTCCTGATTGCACTGTCCATCGTCTCGGCCATCGGCTTTGCCATGGGCGTGAAGAAGAGAAAGATCCGCTACGCCGTGGTTGCCCCGGCGCTGATGATCATCCTGTCGGTGGGCGGTACCGCTGCGGCCGGAGCCGTGCAGAATCTGGTGGTTGCTCCCGATGAAATCAACAAAGAAAGCAAGTATCTGGAAAACAACATCAAATACACTCAGATGGCGTATGATTTACTGGACATTCAGGTCAAGGACTTCCAGGCCGTCAACACCCTGACCAAAGACGCCATCCTCAACAACATGGGAACGCTGTCCAACATCCGCATCAACGACTTCGAACCGGCGGAACGGTTCTACAACCAGACCCAGAGCATCCGTTCCTACTACACGTTCAACGACGTAGACGTGGACCGCTACATGGTCAACGGGGAATACACCCAGACCTTCCTGTCGGCTCGTGAAATCGACGAAGCCAAGATGATCAACGACCAGTGGCTCAACAAACACCTGAAATACACCCACGGTTACGGCGTCACCCTGTCCCGGGTGGATAAGGTAACGGCCAGCGGCCAGCCTGACATGCTGATCCAGAGCATTCCGCCGGTTTCCGAGGTGGAGGAAATTCAGATCGACCGTCCGGAGATCTACTTCGGCGAGCTGACCAACAACTACGTCATCGTCAATACCGATGAGCAGGAATTCGACTATCCTTCCGGAGAAAACAACGTCTACACCGAATACGAAGGAAACGCCGGAATCAACTTGAACCTGTTCAATCGCTGCGTCTTCGCGCTGAGAGAACAGAGCCTGAAGCTGTTGGTTTCCACCAACATCGACAGCAGCTCCCGCATCATCGTCAACCGCAACATCGTCGATCGGATCACGCGCATCGCGCCGTTCCTTGCCTATGACAACGATCCCTATATCGTTACCGTGGACGGAAAGCTGTATTGGATCGTCGATGCCTATACCACCAGCTCCTATTATCCGTACTCCGAGCCGTACTCGGAGCAGACGTATGACAACTACATCCGCAACTCCGTGAAAGTCGTAGTCGATGCCTATAACGGCGATACCGACTTCTACATCGTGGATGAAGAGGATCCCATCGTTCAGACGCTGGCCATGATCTATCCCGATCTGTTCAAGAGCTTTGAGGAGATGCCGGAAGGACTGCAGTCTCACATCCGCTATCCCAACGCCCTGTTCAACATTCAGGCCAACGTATATAAGAAGTATCACATGAACGACGTGAAGGTATTCTACCAGAGTGAAGACCTGTGGGATATCGCCAACGAAGTGTATGGAACCGAAAAGGTGACCATCACTCCCAGCTACTTCGTCATGAAGCTGCCGGGAGAGGAGGACGTGGAATTCATCAATTCCATCCCCTATACGCCCAACGGAAAAGACAACATGACCGGACTTCTGGTAGCCAGAAACGACGGCGACCACTACGGTGAACTGGTATTGTACCGCCTGCCCAAGGACCGCATCATCTACGGTCCCAGCCAGATTGAGGCACAGATCAATCAGGATACCACCATTTCCAAGGAATTCACGCTGTGGAGCAATTCTGGTTCTACCTACAGCCGCGGAAATATGTTCGTCATTCCCATCGAAGATTCGCTGATGTACGTGGAGCCCGTCTATCTGGAAGCCTCCAACGGCAGTCTGCCGGAAGTGAAGCGCGTCATCGTGGTCTACGGCGATCGGATCGCCTATGAATCCAACCTGGCCGACGCTCTGGACCGCCTGTTCGGCGCCGGCGCCGGAGATCCGCTGAAGTCGGCCACACCTGCCACTGACGGCAGTCAGATGAGCGGCGGCGAGGGCGGAAACGTCATCGTCGGACCGGAAACCCCCATCGGCGGCTACACGCTGGAAGAGCTGGCCCAGCTGGCAAACGACGCCTACGAAGATGCTGTGGCAGCCCAGCAGAGAGGCGACTGGGCGGCCTACGGAACGTATCTGGAGCAGCTGTCTCAGTACCTGAATCAGATGGTTCCCTCGGAAGAGGAGACGAATCTGAACGACAATACCATTCAGGACCAAGTAACGACAGAATAACGCAAGACATCCAAGTGAGACAATTAGGAGGAAAGTATGCTGAACAAAATGTTATTCGTAATCCCGCCCAAGGATCACACCAGAGAGTGCACGAAGAAGATTCTCTCCGACCATCCGGAGGTGAAGTTCGTATCTCTGGTGGGACTGGACATGGGCGGTCATGCCACTGATGAACGGATCCCTGCAGCTCTGTTCTTAGAGGATTTTGATAAATTTATGAGCCAGGGCGTGCAGACCGACGGATCCAGCGTAGTGCTGCCCAAGATCGCCACCCTGAACAACGCCAAGGTGGACATCATCCCCGACCGGAACGTAAACTGGTACGTGGATCACAACTGGTCCTATCTGGACAAAGAGACCGGACTTCCCGTAGCAACGCTGCGGATTCCGTCCTTCCTGGTTCACAACGATACCAAGATGGTGGGTTCCCGCGTCATCCTGCGGAATGCGGTCAACGCCTTCAAGCACGACGTGGTGGAGATGATCCGGGAAAATCCCTACGTTCTGGAATACCTGCCCATCGACAGCGCCGACGACATCGACGAGGTGATCCTGACCTCGGCCACGGAGCTGGAATTCTGGGTTAAGACGCCGGAGGAGGATGCCAACGGTGAGCAGCTGTCCACGTCTCAGGTGCTGAAAGAACAGTACTGGAAGCGGATCATCGGTCCGGTGAGAACGGCCATGGAACACACGCTGCAGGTGTTGGACAAATACGGCTTTGGCGTGGAAATGGGCCACAAGGAAGTGGGCGGTGCCAAGGCCCAGATGAGCCATTCTGGTACCTTTGAGCACATCATGGAGCAATTGGAGATCGACTGGAAATTCAGCGACGCCATGCAGGCCGCCGACAACGAACGCATCGTGAAATACATCGTCAAGGATATCTTCCGTCTCCACGGTCTGGACGTCACTTTCAAGGCGAAGCCGGTGGCTGACGCTGCGGGAAGCGGCGAGCATACCCACATGGGCGTGGCTGCCCGGCTGAAGAGCGGAAAGATGGTCAGCCTGTTTGCCGCGTTGGATCCCCAGGTGGACTTTATGAACCCGCTGGGCTTCGGCGCTCTGATGGGAATTCTGAAGAACTACGAGATCATGAATCCCTTCGTCACCTCCACCAACGATGCCATCAACCGGTTGAAACCCGGTTTCGAGGCTCCGGTCTGCATCGTTACCTCTCTCGGTCACGGCGCGGACATTCCGTCCCGAAACAGAACGGTTCTGGTGGGCCTGATCCGGGATATCCGCAATCCTCTGGCCACCCGTTTCGAGCTGCGGGCGCCCAACGCCAAGAGCGACACGTACCTGGTATTGGCCTCCGGCTTCCTGTCCATGCTGGACGGTATCGAGGCGGCTCTGAAGGCGAAGAAGACGCCGAAGGAGCTGGAACGGTCCATTTCCAAGGAATACGGTGATGAGGACTTCTATCTGGAGAAGGATCGGGCGTACCGCACTGAAAAGAACGTGTTCACCGACTTCACTCAGAAGGAACGGGATCAGTTCTTCGGCAGAGCTCCGGCCACCGTATGGGAGAACATCTGCGCCTTTGAAAAGTATCCGGAAAAGCTGACCGTGCTGAACCGGGACAATGTAATGACGCCGCTGTGCATCGAATCCTACAAGGAAGCCACCATCTCCCAGTGGGCAACGGAGCTGCACAACCGGCTGATTCCCAACGCCATGGGCGTGGTTCGGGAGTGTCGGATGCGTCACGATCCCTACGAATGCACCGACCTGGATGAAATGCGCTGGACCAAGATCAAGCACATGAGAGCGGAGCTGGGTCAGAACGACATCGGAAGAGACTGCCTGCTGAGCCGTCTGGGTCGTGCGCTGGAAGAGGAGAACTACGACGAAGCCTCCGATCTGCAGATCGAAATGCAGAAGAAGCTGTCGGAGCTGGCCCATTCCTACGCCGAATACCTGCGCAACCTGC
>JAGATO010000117.1 GCA_017621195.1 Bacillota bacterium
AAACGAGTCAATGCGATTTATCGTGCAGAGGACATTACCAACGATGTTCTTGAGGCAGCAAAGTTTGCTTTGCAGGAAAACAAATATGTGAAGCTGGATGATCTCATCGTAGAGAAGATCCAGTTTATCGACCAGTTCCGTAACAGGGAGTGGGAGTATCTCTCAGGCGATGCCCGTGTGCCCTACATGTCCGATCCCGATCTGAAGAAGTTTCCTAACTGTGATCGGCTCACCACGGATGTTTCCGAAAAGGCCAACTGGAATACAGAGGCAGTGGATATTCGATTCCAGGATGGCGCTATTCTGGTGGGTGTGACGACCAGTTCGAGCTATCGGTATAACGCGGACAACAACACCTATGTGCTGACGGAGAATGGCTATAAAGGTGCTGACTACACCGTTACGCTGACTGACCGCGGCACAATGGTCATTCAGGCGGAGCGCAACGACGGAACGGTTTACGAATGTGAATATCAGCCTGCAGACTAAGGCAAAGAAAAAGGGGACGGCTTGCGCCGTCCTCTTTTCTTTTGCCATTAATTCAACAAAACTTAACTTTTGTGCAAAAGAGGTTTTCCACAATTGTGGAAAGTCGCTGTGGGAAAGGTGTGGAAAGGGAAGTCCCCACTTGCACTTGCAGTTTCCCTTTCTCTTTCATTTACAGTATCATTTTCATTTACAGTTACACTGGCGGGAAAATTTTATAAAATTCTTCGGGCATAGTTGTACGTTTCCGTTTCATTTTTCCGGTTTGGGGACTATTAGTGAGAGGAGGTTTTTCTTTGACCGAAAAAAAGAGCTTTGTTTTATATTTTGACATGTACCCCAATATCTACGATCTGCCTGCCGACCAGAGAGGAGAACTACTCTCCGCCATATTCGAGTATGCAGAAGCAGAGGCGGCGGCAGAGTTTGACCCGGAAGATGACGGGCAATGCAACAAGGAGTGGGTACTCTCCAAGCATCGGGAAATGGACAGCGGGACACGCATGGCGTTTTCCTTCATCGCCGAGACCATCCACCGTGACACAGCAAAATGGTGGACCAAGCACGAGCGTTATCAGAAGGCGGCGCTGGAACGAATCCGGAAAGCGCAGGAGGAATATGAGAAACTCCCGCCCATATGAGGGATTCTACCGCTGGTCGGTTGCCAATTCCTGCATGATTCACTAGACTGAAAGCGAGGTGATTCCATGACAAAAGAAACATTAGGCACTTTTATTACCCAGCGGCGAAAAGACATTGGATTGACACAAAAGGAACTGGCAGACCAGCTCCATGTGACGGATAAGGCCGTCAGCAAATGGGAACGCGGATTGAGCTTTCCTGACGTGACACTGCTGGAGCCGTTAGCGGCAGCGCTGGATTTGAGCGTGACGCAATTGATGACCTGCGGACAGGCGGAAGAGGAGGGGAGCGCTATGACGGAAGAGACCAGAAATCTGCTGGAGCTGTCGGCCGATTCGCTGCAGAATGAACGCAGGAGGGGAAGGCGGCGCGTGGCGGTGCTGTCGGCGTTGCTGATGGTGGGCATTTTATTGCTGTTGGTGGGATATCTGAGCCGCTTTACTACCGAGATCCGGAAAGAAACCATCTTTATGAAGGAGACTGTGGGTGGGGTGCATTACATCTACCTGAAGGAAAACGGCCATCTCCTGCAGTTGGAGTGCGGGAAAGAGGTGGATTTTGAGGCCATCACGGCAGACAATCTCCGATATGAGTTGGAGTGCCGCTGGAACAGAAATACCTATCAGGGAACGCTGCTCTCCTGTGAGCCGACAGGCGAAATCTCTCTGGGCGGGTTAATGGACGCGGAATTCGAAATTATGGTCGAGCCGCTGTTCGGACACGAAGCCGTCTACTACACCTGCGAGAATTTCTATCCGGATCCCTATCGGGAACCGGCAGGAAAGGCCTACCTGTGCGATTACCGGTTCTGGCTTTGGGATCGGGAGACCGACGTTACACAGGATCTTCTGGTGGTGGAGGACTGCATCGAGACGACTCTTGCAGACCTGGACGGAGACGGCTGGAAAGAGGTGATTGCCCGCACACGCTGGCCGGAAAAGCCCTATACGGTTTACAGCTGGAAGGACGGGGAAATCCTGCAGACGTGGCCGGAGACCGTGCCGGAAGAGATTCAGGACAAACTGATTGCCATATGGGAACGATGAATCGACAAAGAAAAGCCCCTCCTGCGTGCTGACGCAGGAGGGGCCATATCATATGCGAGCAAAACTGTAAGCCGGGTTCTGTATTTGACAGTCATCTATCTAGACGTGCTGTTGCCAACACGCTCAAGCCACCCCGGGAGCGGCCGGGCCAGCCTAATGCTCCCATACCGGTGTTGCTCCGGATAGAGTTTACAGCGATGGACAGTCTCCAGCCATCGGGTGCGCTCTTACCGCACCTTTCCACCCTTACCGTCGTCGACGCAAACTTCACATTCTTCGCCCCGCCGCTGGTGCGGCAGGTCTCATTCGTTTCGTTGCGTCTCCTCTTTCCTCCGGAACCGCTTCGCTGGGTTCCGTCGGAAGTTAGCGAGGGCCTGCAAAGAACGACGAATGATATGGAGCTTGCGTCGACGACGGCGGTATATCTCTGTTGCACTTTTCCTGAAGTCGCCTTCGGCGGGCGTTACCCGTTATCCTTGCCCTGTGGAGCCCGGACTTTCCTCACGACCGGCCTTTCGGCCTGGCCGCGCGACCGTCTGTCTTACTCGCATTCCTCATTGTAAAGGAAAGGGAGGGGATTGTCAACGGAATAAATCGGTTGCGCTGTTGTATTTTCAGGCGGATTGCGGTATAATTTCCCTGTATGTGAAACCGAGGAAAAGGAGCGAATCACCATGGAGTTTGAAGCTTATCTGGATTCGTTGCGGGATAAAACCGTGGCCGTCATCGGCATCGGCGTGTCCAACCGTCCGCTGATCGAACTGCTGCTTTCCCGCGGCGTGGCTGTCACCGCCTGCGACCGCAAGGGCCGCGAGG
>JAGATO010000118.1 GCA_017621195.1 Bacillota bacterium
ACCAAGCGCGGTGACAACGTTCTGATCATCAGTCACGGCTACTTCGGTGACCGCTTCATCGAAATCTGCGAACGCAAGGGTCTGAACGTGGATGTGATGCAGGCCGAATGGGGACAGATCATTCCCGTGGCCGAGATCGAAGCCAAGCTGGCTTCCAAGAAGTACGCAGCCATGACCGTATCCCACGTGGATACCGCTACAGGCGTCTGCGCTCCCATCGCTGAGATCGGCGAAATGATGAAGAAATTCCCCGAGACCATCTACATCGTGGACGGTGTTGCCGCTACGGTGGGTGAATTCGAAGATGTGGACGGTATGAACATCGACATCCTGTTCACCGGTTCTCAGAAGGCCTTCGGCGTCTGCCCCGGAATGTTCGTTCTGTGGGCTTCTCAGAAGGCTCTGGCACGCCGCGAAGAGCTGGGTACCATTCCCGAATACTACGTGGATTTCAAGAAGTGGCTTCCCATCATGGCAGATCCCGGAAAGTATTTCGCAACTCCGGCCGTCAACCTGGTATGGGCTATGATCGAATCCGTACGGATCATCAACGAAGAAGGCTACCAGAACCGCTACGAACGTCACCGGAAGAACGCACGGGCCATGCAGGCTGCGCTGGAGACCATGGGCTTCAAGGTTCTGGCCGATCCGGAGCACAGAGCCGTAACTCTGTCCAATCTGGTTTATCCGGAAGGTCTGGTAGACGGTACATTCCGCTCCACCTTGTACGACGAGGGTATCACCGTTGCCGGAGGTCTGGGACCTTACGCCGGTAAGATGTTTCGCCTGGGCCACATGGGAAACATCGACATCAACGACGAAGTGGCTTGCCTGGGCGTCATCGAACGGGCGCTGATCCGCTGCGGCGTAGCCGTAGAACCGGGGAAGGCCATCGGTGTCTACATGAGCGAAATGGCGAAATAAACGCCGGATGATGGTGAAATAAATTAACGATGACATAAGAAAAACCGTTGTTTCACGGAGATGAATGCCGCGGGACAACGGTTTTTTGTACTATGAATGGCGGTAATACGGTTTGACGAAGACGTATTCGCTTCGGGTGGAGGCGGTTTCGTCGAAGGCGTAGCCCTGACCGGAGAATTCCCTCATGATGGCAGGATCGTCGGAGGCGCAAGCCGCCAGGTGGCGGACCATTTCGCCGCGGGCCATCTTGGCTTCCGTGGCCTTGATCTTTCGCGTTCCGTCGAGAAGCTCGCTTTCGAAGAGGCAGGTGATCATGGAGACGGAGGCGCCGTTTTGCGCATCGGCCAGAAGCCAGGGCTCGATGGCCTTGCTGTATTCTTTGGATGCCAGATTGATGACGATGTCCTCCGCCGCAGGGGACGCGTGGATCAGCTGTCGGTAAAGGCGGTCGCCCCAGAAGTCGTAGAGGTCGGTGCAGAAATCCGTGCGCAGTCGGGCCTGCATTTCCAGACGGTAGGGAACGATGCCGTCGAAGGGACGGAGAAGGCCGTAGAAGCCGGACAGGATGAACAGGCGGTGTTCCACGTAGTCCCACTGGTTCTGAGTGAAGACGGCGGGAGCCATGGACTGGTACTGCAGACCCTCGTACGTCAGAAGGGCGGGGCTCAGATCGCGGTCCAGGTCCATGGAGGACAGGCGGTCCAGATTCAGCTGAAGAATCTGGTCGTTGCACTTCCACAGTGCTTTCAGTTGGGCCGGTGTCAGGGTGGTCAGATGAGCCAGAAGGCGGCGGGTGTCGTTCAGGAAGAACGGTCTGGAACGGAAGGCGAACAGATCGTTCTGGACGTTCATTTTTTTGGCAGGGGAAATGATGATTCTCACGAAGCTCCCTCCCGGAAAGCGGCGGATTTCGCAGAGACGGACCGCATTGTTTCTCTCACTCTCCCACATTGTAGCATTCCTG
>JAGATO010000119.1 GCA_017621195.1 Bacillota bacterium
CTCTATCGGTTCCCCGCCTAACTCCGCAACAAAGTCCGCTACTTGATTTATTGTTAACTCTTGTTTAATTTTATCTTTATCGTATTGATAACCCATTAAATATTATCCGTTTCTTCCATAAAATAATGTGCTCCTCATCTTGGACCGGCGGGTTTTCAACCGCCGGATCTCGTCTTTGTATTCGCAGCCCTTCGGTTCTGGTTCTTAGCCGGCTGCATTCACCGGCATTTCCGGGGGCCTTTCAGTCATCCATATCTGCCAGCGTCTTTTTCAGCTCCACCATGCGGTCACGCAGCTCTGCCGCCGCTTCGAAGTTTAACTCCGCAGCCGCCTTCTTCATCTTCTTCTGCACGTCCGCAATCAGCTTTTCCAGTTCCTGACGATCCATGGACTCCGGATCCTTCTCAAACTTCACTTCCTCCGGGCGCACTTCCTTCGTGATGCTGATCAGGTCGCGCACCGCCTTTCGGATAGTCTGAGGCGTAATGCCGTGTTCTTCGTTGTACTTCTGCTGAATCGCCCGGCGGCGCTCGGTTTCGTCGATGGCCCGGCGCATGGAATCGGTAATCACATCAGCATACATGATGACATGGCCGTCCACGTTTCGTGCTGCGCGGCCCACAGTCTGAATCAGCGAGGTCTCGGAACGCAAAAAGCCTTCCTTGTCCGCATCCAGAATCGCCACCAGGGAAATCTCCGGGATGTCCAGACCTTCCCTGAGCAGGTTGATGCCCACCAGAACGTCGAACACATTCAGCCGCATGTCGCGGATGATCTCCGCCCGTTCCAGCGTATCGATGTCGGAATGCAGATATTTGACCCGGATGCCGACTTCCCGCATGTAGTCCGTCAAATCCTCCGCCATCCGCTTGGTCAGCGTGGTGATCAGAATCTTGTTGCCTTGGGCGGTCTCCTTTTTCACCTCAGCGATCAGATCATCGATCTGTCCCTCCACCGGGCGCACGTCGATCTTGGGATCCAGAAGGCCGGTGGGACGGATGATCTGCTCCGTCCGAAGAAGCTCATGCTCCTCCTCATAAACGTTGGGCGTTGCGGACACGAAAAGCATCTGATCGATGTGCCCTTCAAATTCCTCAAAATTCAATGGCCGGTTGTCCAGCGCCGAGGGCAGGCGGAACCCGTAGTCCACCAGCGTCTGCTTGCGGGACCGGTCGCCGGAATACATGCCCCGAATCTGCGGAATCGTCATGTGGGACTCGTCAATGATGATCAGGTAATCGTCCTTGAAGAAATCCAGCAGCGTGTAAGGCGCCGCCCCCGCAGGCATGCCGTTCAAATGTCTGGAATAGTTCTCGATGCCGGAACAGAAGCCCGTCTCCCGCATCATCTCTATGTCAAAATTGGTGCGCTCCGCAATGCGCTGCGCCTCCAACAGCTTGTCTTCCCCTTTAAAATACCGGATTCTCTCCTCCAGCTCCTTCTCAATCTCGTCACAGGCCTTATTGATCTGAGCCTGGGGCACCACGTAGTGGGAGGCCGGGAAAATAATGATGTGCTGCAGCGTGGACAGCACCTGGCCGTTCAGAGGATCCACCTCACATATTCTGTCTATTTCATCGCCGAAAAATTCCACCCGAATGATCACGTCGCCGCCCTGAGCCGGATTGATCTCCACCACATCGCCGCGCACCCGAAAACAGCCGCGGTTTAAATCCATGTCATTGCGGTCATACTGAATCGCCACCAGCGCCCGCAGCACGTCATCCCGATCCTTCATCATGCCGGGCCGCAGGGAAACGCTCATGCCGGAGAACTCTTCCGGAGAGCCCAGACCGAAAATGCAGGATACGCTGGCCACCACCACCACATCCCGCCGCTCGGACAGGGATGCCGTTGCAGAAAGGCGCAGCTTGTCGATCTCGTCATTGATGGCGGAGTCCTTGGCAATATAGGTATCCGTGGAGGGCACGTAGGCTTCCGGCTGGTAATAGTCATAGTAACTGACAAAATAC
>JAGATO010000120.1 GCA_017621195.1 Bacillota bacterium
AAGAAGAACGAATTCACGCTGGAGGATTTTCTGGATCAGTTCAATCAGGTCCGGAACATGGGTGGATTCGGTAAGCTGATGGACATGCTGCCGGGAGTCAGCGGAAAGGTCTCCGAGGATCAGATGTCCGAAGGCGAAAAGGAAATGAAGTACATGGAGGCCATCATCCTCTCCATGACTCCGGCGGAGCGAAGAGATCCGTCCATCCTGAATGCCAGCCGCAGAAAGCGGATTGCCGCCGGCGCCGGTGTTACCGTCAACCGGGTCAATCAGCTGATCAAGCGCTATGAAGAAACCAAAAAGATGATGAAGATGATGAACGGCGGTAAATTCAAGAAGAACCGCATGTTCCGAGGATTGTTTTAGTTAAAGATGAAGCCATTGATCGCTAAGTCCGCGGCGCTTCGCCGGGAGTTTAGGATAAAAAGAGTTTAAGGAGGTGGAACCAATGGCAGTTAAAATCAGATTAAAGAGAATAGGCGCAAACAAAAAGCCTTTTTACAGAGTAGTAGTAGCGGATTCCCGTACATCCAGAGACGGTAAGTGCATCGACGAACTGGGTTACTACAATCCGATGGTAGATCCCGCTGAGCTGAAGATCGACGCTGAAAAGGCGAAGAAGTGGCTGAGCACCGGTGCACAGCCCACCGATACAGCACGTGCGCTGTTGAAAAAGGCTGGAGCAATTGAATAAGGAAGCGGTGAATACACATGGTAGAACTGGTAGAGACGATTGCAAAGGCCCTTGTTGACAAGCCGGAAGAAGTTTCTGTGAAGCAGACCGAAGGCCGTCAGGAAATTGTGATCGAACTGAAGGTTGCTCCCGAGGATATGGGTAAGGTCATCGGAAAGCAGGGCCGGATCGCCAAGGCGCTCCGCAATGTCGTGAAAGCCGCAGCAACAAGAGCAAATAAGAAAGTGGTCGTAGAGATCGTTCAATAACCAGAGCGGCAAACGCGCTGCGCGCGTTTCGCCTGCTTAGGCGAATGTGTTCTACGCAAAGCAAACGCGGCACATATATTTCCATATATGTGCCTTACTTTTTTCTGTCACCCGTTCTGTGAAAAGGAGCTACTGTGGAAAAAATCAAATTGGGACAGATTGTAACAGCCGTGGGCATCAAGGGAGAAGTCAAGGTATATCCCTATACGGACATTCCCCAGCGGTTTGAAGAGATCGATTCTTTGATGATCGAATCCAAACCGGCCCGGATCTGCGGCGTAAGATATATGAAGAACATGGTCATCCTGCGGCTGGAAGGCGTGGATGACAGAAACGGGGCCGAAGCCCTGCGGGGAAAGAACCTGTATATCGACCGCAAGGACATGTGGGAGATGCCGGAGGACACCTATCTGGTGAAGGACCTGTTGGGAATCTCCGTCATCGACGGCAACGGAACTCCCATCGGAACGCTGGTGGACGTGATCCAGAACAGCGCCCAGGATCTGTACGAGATCCGCAGAGAGGACGGAAAGACCTTCCTCCTTCCGGCGGTGATGGAGTTCATCCAGAAGGTGGATCTGAACAAGCGCATCATGGTGGTCAAGCTGATCGAAGGGCTGGTGGAGCTGTGAGGATCAACGTACTGACGCTGTTTCCCCAGATGTTTCGCCCGGTAACGGAGGACAGCATCGTAGGGCGGGCCAACCAGTCCGGAATCCTGGATATCCGATGTGTCAACATCCGGGACTATACTCTGGATAAGCATAACCGGACCGACGATACACCCTTTGGCGGAGGAGCGGGGATGGTCATGTTCGCCGATCCCATCTTCCGCGCATTGGAGGAGCTGGGAGCTCCGGCGGCAGGCGCGCAGGAGGAGAGCGCAGCGGTTGCTGAAGAAGGCGCAAAGAGCCGGAAGCTGCTGTACATGTCGCCCCGCGGAAAAGTGCTGGATCAGGCTATGATCGAAGAACTGGCGAGGCAGGACGAGCTGTTCATCCTCTGCGGTCACTACGAAGGCGTGGACCAGCGGGTTCTGGACTATTGGAACATGGAGGAGGTATCCATCGGCGACTACATCCTCACCGGCGGCGAACTGCCGGCCATGGTGCTGATCGATGCCGTTGCCAGATTGATTCCCAACGTCCTGGGAAATGGAGAATCCCATCTGGAAGAGTCCATCTACTCCGGCCTTTTGGAATATCCTCAATATACGAAGCCGCGGGAATACCGTGGCATGGAGACGCCGGAAGTCCTGCTGTCCGGAAATCACAAGA